>NZ_JAEVHJ010000298.1:0-8487 GCF_016802855.1 Micromonospora sp. ATA51
GCCCACCACGCCGCGATGGTCCAATGGGCCATGATCATCATGATGACCCGCCGCCTCGCCCGCCACCAACACACCTGAAACCCTTATTTACCAGGCTCTAACGCCGGATCGTCACCCGTGGACGCCGCTACCTCGTTGATCTCCGCCAACCGGGTGTCCGCCAATGCCCGCCGGGTGCTCGGCAACCGCCGTGGCTTCGCCACCTTTAACGCCTGGTTCTCTGCCTCAGACATGAACCCGTCGGCGACCGGCCGCCGGTACAGACAGCGCAGAGCCGCGATCAGATGCTCCGCCGCGCTGCGCCCACCCCGCGCGTTACGCCGTGCCACCACATGCGACTTGACGTAATCCGCCAGCCGCTCAATCTCCGACGGCGTCGGCTCATCAATACGCCGCTGGCCCCAATGCTCGACCACGCGCTTCCAGTACGACCCGTACGCCCGCCGCGTCCCAGCACTCACCGCAGCCGCAACCACCGGCACATACTCCGCGAACGTCGGAGCCGGCGGACGATCCGACGCCGCCGCCACCAGATCTGCTGGCGAGACGCCCATCCGCGACAGCAACAACCGAGCGGCCTCCAGCTCGGCCTTGCCCGCCACGCCACTCACGACTCACCACCCGCGAACGCCTCGTCGTGCACTCGGGCGACCACCGCGTCCAGCGAGGCCGGCGGGTGAAGCACGAGACGTCCGGCCTTCGGATCGGCCGCCAGCAGCACCCGGTTGCCGGCCGTCAACCCGCACCACTGGCGGACCACAGCGGGCAACCGCACATGGCCCTCTTTCGTCACCTGGAACACCCCGCGCGGGTCGACGATGATCAGACCGCCGCTTTCCCTGATGCTCAGCCTGAGGCCAGGAGCCCAGCCGAGAGCGGTCATCACCGCCCGATCAGCGACGCGGCCATGCACATCAAGAGTCGCCAGCCCATACACCGTGCTGCCGTCACGAGTAGGAGCAAGCCGCGCCAGCGGCAGAGGCGGTCGCCTCATCGCGGCACGCGAGTCACCGCGGATCTTGAGCCCGCCTGACGAAACCACCGCCGGGATCACCGAATCGATTGGCCGGTCAGTCATGACCCACCTCGCCCAACGACGAGGCTGCCACCAACGGCGGTAACAGAGAGTGAAATCAGGTGGTCAAGCACGCTTGACCACCTGGACGTCCGACGTCGCACGGTTGCTACGCGGGAGTGTCCGAGGGGGATTCGTACACAAATTCGCGGCACCCATGCACAGCACGGGTGCCGATGCCGTAATTCTACGGCAGTCAGCGGACACTGTGGAGAGGCAGCCGCCGGCCCGGGGTGGTAATCATCGCTGCTCGCTGCGGTCGGCACCCCGGTCGGCCGCCGCGACCGGCGTGAGGCCCGCCGCGAGGTGCGCTATTGGAGCAGGTCTCGGATGTCGGCGGCGGTCAGCTGCGCGGACGCGAAATCACCGCCGTCGAGGACGCTTCCGAACAGTTCGGCCTTACGGGCCTTGAGCGCCATCACCTTTTCCTCGATCGTGTCCTTGGCGACCAGGCGATACACCATCACGTTGCGGGTCTGCCCAATGCGGTGCACGCGGTCCACGGCCTGCGCCTCGGTGGCGGGGTTCCACCACGGGTCAAGCAGGATGCAGTAGTCGGCCTCGGTCAGGTTCAGCCCGAAACCGCCGGCCTTGAGGCTGATTAGGAACACCGGTGCCGTACCGTTCTTGAACTCGGCGAGCACCGTCGCGCGGTCGCGGGTGGCCCCGTCGAGGTAGCAGCAGTGGATGCCCGCTGCCTCCAGCCGCGCCCGGGCGGCGTCCAGGAACCGGGTGAACTGGCTGAACACCAGAGTCCGGTGGCCTTCGGCGACGAGATCGCTGACCTGCTCGGCCAGCACGTCCAGTTTGGTTGACGGCACGGCACGGTGTTTCGGGTCGACCAGGGTGACGTCGAGGCTGGCCTGCCGCAGCAGGGTCAGTGACCGGAAGATCTCGAACCGGTGCTGCTGCAGGTCGCCGAGCAGGCCGAGCACCTTCTGCCGCTCCCTCTGCAGGTAGGTCTGGTACACCTTGCGATGTTTCGGGTTGAGGTCCAGCTCAATGACCTGTTCCTGCTTGTCCGGCAGGTCGGCGGCCACGTCGGCCTTCCGGCGGCGCAGCATCAGCGGCCGGATCCGCCGTCGTAGCTGGGCGAGCCGTTCCGGGTCGTGGGCCTTCTCAATCGGATTGCGGTAGTGATCAGTGAACCGGTCCGCGCGGGGGAACAGGCCAGGCGCGGTAATGGACAGCAGCGACCACAGTTCGAGGAGGTTGTTCTCCATCGGCGTGCCGGTGATGGCGAGCTTGAACGGTGCCGGGAGTTGCTTCGCGCAGCGGTATCCCTGGGAATGGGGGTTCTTGACGAACTGGGCCTCGTCGAGGATCAGTCCGGCCCAGTCGACCGCCTCGTAGTCTTCGAACTCGAGTCGGAACAGGGTGTAGGAGGTGACCACCAGATCCGCACCGCGGACTGCGTCGGCGAGCGTCGCGCCACGTCGCGCGCGGGTCTGGGTGATGGCGCTGACCACGAGGTCCGGTGCGAACCGGTCTGCTTCGCTCGCCCAATTGTGCACGACGCTGGCGGGGGCGACTACCAGGAACGGCGCCCGCGCACCGCCGAGCTCGCGGACGTGGCAGATCAACGCCAATGCCTGCAGGGTCTTGCCCAGGCCCATGTCGTCGGCGAGGACCCCCCCGAGTCGGTGCTCGTGCAGGGCGGCCAGCCACCGGAATCCGTCCTGCTGGTACGGCCGCAGCATGGCCTTCAGCCTTGATGGGACCGGATGCTCGACGCGGTTGCCCGCGTCGGACAGTGAGCGTACCGCCTCCTGCCAGGCGGCGGCCTGGCCGGTGACCTCGCCCAGTTCCGCCAGTTCCTGCCACAGCCCGGCCTGGAAGCGCCCTACCCGCAGCACCCCGGGCGGCGGGTCGTCCAGCGCGCGGGACTCGGCGATCAGGTCGCGCAGCTGGCGGAACTCGGCACGGTCGAGGCTGAAGTACGTGCCGCTGGGCAGGATGAGGTACTGCTGATCCGCGGCGAGCGCGACAAAGAGCTCGTCGAACGGCACCTGCTCACCGCCGACCGTCACCTGTACCGACAGGTCGTACCAGTCCGGCTGCCCGCCGGTGTCTGCGCCGGCGAACGTGATGACCGGGGCCCGCTGCGTCTCCTGGTAGGCGGGGCCCGCGTCGTCGAGATGCGCGACGACGTTGACGCCGTCAATCTCGGTCAGCCGGGGCAGGATGTCGTTCAGGAACCGGATCATCGTGTCGCCGGCCACATCGGCGGTGGCCGCCAGCCGAGGCCCCGCAGGCGTTGACTCCAGCAGGCCCAGCGCCGGGTCGGCGACCAGCTCGGTGACCCGCCGCACCACCTTCTCGCGGTCGGCAGCGTGTGCGACGGTGCTGGCCCCCACAGCGGCTCCCGATGATGACGGTCACCGACCGGCAGCACCCACTCCCATCTCAGCGAGAGCCGATGCCCGACCATACGGTCCACGGTCAACGTCAAGGCCGCTGCCCCGAGATCAGGCAACCGAACCGACGGATCCGCCGCGACCAATTCCGCCTGCCTTAGCAGACTCGGATAGTACTGCTCGAAGAACCGTGCCTCGTCGTCGGCGGGGATCCGGATCGCCGGGTTTGCCAGCATGCCGGCGATGCCCGGCTCCAGCGGCCGCGCCAGCGGCGCGAGCCGCAGCACCCTGTCGCGGGGCTGCGGGGCGGCGTGTCCCAGCACCCCCCACCAGGCGACGCCGTGGACCGGCTGGCCCACCAGCAGGGACGAATCCGGTGCGACCGGCACGCCGTCGGCCAGCAAGGTTGGTACGAGCAGCAGGTCGTCACCGGTCCGGTCGACCCGTACCGACACCCGCGCCGGTTCCCGACACACGACGACACGCCCGGCCGCCTTTCCGGCCTGCACCATCGGCAACCCGGTCTCCTGAGCCTCGCTCAGCAGGTCCCAGATCCGCCGGCTCGCGAACGCGTCCAGGTAGACCATCTGCTGGTAGCCGCTGTAGTAGTGCCGGTCCTCGGCCGCCGTGGACAGAGCCAGGATCTCCTTGAGTAGCTGCCAGTGCCGCTCCACCCGCCTCGGCTGCCCGTACCAGGCGTAGCCGAGATTCGACCAGGAGATCCCCGACCGCACCCACCCGCTGCGGCCTGGCACCACAGGGCGCAGAGCGATCCGCCACGACGATTCCGCGCCGGCCTGCCCGGCAGCCGCGAGATCGAACTGCAACCCGACGCCGGCCCGGTCCGACACCGGATCGGCGGAAGCCTCGGGCGCCGTACCGACCAGCGGGGACAGCGCGGTCTCCCACGCCGGCGGTGGCGCCACGGCCCGCGGGCGGGGCACACCTCGGGCCGACACGACGGCGAGGATCAACGCGGCCGGATGGGCGCAGCCCGGATCGTCACCGCAGCTACACGATCCCTCCACCGCCGTGATGTCGCCACTCGGATCGGTGCGCGCGATGGCGATCACCGTGCCGGGCAGCTCGCCGCGGAGCCGGGCATGAGCGCGCCCCGCCCGCGGATCCCACTGCACGTCGACCAGCGCGCCGCGATCCAGGTGCGCCCGCGCCTGGACGAAGGAACGTGTCCCCACCGCGACGCGCACGGACTCCTCGTCCTCGGTCAGCACCAGCCGTGCCAAGGTCACCTCCACGACATCTGGCCCGGGCAGCCGCGAGCGTATCCTTCCGCAAGGTGGGCAGTGCCCAGCGCCACCCAGTCCGTCCGCCACGTCGGCTCGGGCACCAGCGGACCCGCGGCCCGGGATGGTCGACCGGAGCTGCCGACATCCGGCACGAGAACGTCGCGCCAGCGGGCGGCGGCACCCTGACCCCGCCTGTAGTGCGGGATCGGCATGCGGGTGTTCATCCTTCCCAGCGGTGACCATCAGGCCACTGCCTCCGCCGCCCCCGCCTCCGATGACCCGTTCACCAGGGCGGTGGCCCGCAGGCCGAGCCCGGGAGGTCAGATGGCCGGCAGGTCGATGTCGTGCCAGCCGGCGACGCC
The DNA here is from genome assembly GCF_016802855.1 of Micromonospora sp. ATA51. Taxonomy (NCBI): domain Bacteria; kingdom Bacillati; phylum Actinomycetota; class Actinomycetes; order Micromonosporales; family Micromonosporaceae; genus Micromonospora; species Micromonospora sp. ATA51. The sequence continues at coordinate 5,042 of NZ_JAEVHJ010000298.1, forward strand.
GCTCACACGTACGATCTGGGCAGGAGGTAGAGACATGGCCGGCGGCAATGGCGCACCGCCTGGGTCACGGTACGTGGACCAGCGGCATTTCGTGGTCGCCGCCACCCTGTCCGACCTGCGCGGTCCGGTTCGCGGTGTGGTGACACTCGATCGGTGGCTGGACTGGTCCGGCGACAGCACCTATGACCTGGACGACGCCGGTGATCTGCAGCTGATGTACCAGACGGTGCTGAACCAGGCTAATTCGGTCACGGACTTGTGCCGGTGGTTGCACGGCCCGACGCTGCGCCGACTGTGGCCCAGCTTGTGGCTCCCGGCCCGGCTGCGGGCGTTGTGGCAGGCACGCTTTCCCGAGCTGACGACGCCGCCGCGGACGCTGGCCGGGTAAGAGTGGATCAGGTTCACGTCCGCCTGGCGGAGATCGGACTGCGGGTTGCTGCCCGCTACGGGTTCGCGTTGGCCGGCGGCTACGTGCAGGCCCACGGCATCCTGGACCGTCCGAGCGAGGACGTCGACCTGTTCACGGCGTGGGAGCGGCGTGGGGAGTTCGCCGCAGCAGTGGACGCGGTGGTCGACGGCTACCTCGACGGCGGGTATTCCGTCGAGGTGACGCAGCAGTTCGACACCTTCGCCCGGCTCGCGGTCACCGATCCCGCTCAACCTGAGCACCCGTACAAGGTCAAGCTGGCGGCCAATTGGCGCGCGTTGCCGCCGGTGATGATGGACGTCGGGCCGGTGCTGCACGCCGACGATGTCGTCGCGGGCAAGATGTCTGCCCTGTACACGCGTGCCGAGCCCCGAGACTTTCTGGACATCGACGCGGCGCTCGTGACCGGTCGCTACACCCGGACGCGGCTGTGCGAGCTGGCCGAACAATCAGACGCGGGGTTCGACCGGCGCATCCTGGCGGACCTGTTCGGAATGCTGGAGCGCTACCCGGACCGACGTTTCGCCGCCTACGGTGCCGACCCCGCTCACATCGGCGAGATGCGCAAACGCTTCGCACAGTGGCGCGATGAACTCACCGCCGACCTGCCCTAGCGCACGAAGCAAGCGGGCATGATGGCCACCCGTCCCCACCAGGCGGTAACCCGCATCAGGTTCGCTGAACACCACGCAGCCCGCCCGGGTCGTCGCGGGCGTTCTGGTGTGATGTACCGGTGAGCGCAGGGAACGAGAATGAGCTGACTGTGCTGGTGGACCGGTTGCGGCGAGATCGCCGTCGTGACCCGTACGCGGGCCGGCAGGCCTACTCGCAGGCGGCGCGTGAGGTCGCGGACCGCTGCGCCCGGCTGATCGATGCGGGTGACGCGGCGGTCGCGGTGCCGGTGCTGCGCACGGCAGTCGATCGGATGACGACCGCCTTGATGTACATGGACAGCTCCTCCGGGGTACTCGGCAACGACCTCGCCTATCTGATGGAGCTCTACGCCCGGGCGTGCCGGGCCGCACCGCCACGACCCGCTGGCCTGGCCGCGTGGCTGGTCCGGCTCGTCTGCGACGGCCCTGGCTGGCCGGACGTGATCCTGCGCGAGTGGGCGCCGGCTCTCGGGGCGAAAGGCCTGGCCGAGGTGACCCGCTTGGTCGAGCAGCGTGCCGCGGTGGCGGATCCCGACAACTGGCACCAGCAGTGGACGGTACGGCACCTACGCGAGCAGCTCGCCGAGGTCTCCGGCGACGTGGACCGGTACGTGGCCGTGCTGGCGGAGCACCTGGTCAGCGCTGACCAGTACGAGCGCGTCGTACGGGTGCTGGCCGAGGCGGGACGGCCCGCCGACGCGATCGGCTGGGCCCGACGCGGACTCGCCGAACACCCCACCGGCCACCAATCCGCGCGGCTGCGTGACCTGCTGGTGGGGCTGCTGATCGAGACCGGCGATCCGCGGGCCGCGGTGGCCGAGCGTCGGGCTGCGTTCGACAAGCAGCCGACCATCGACAACCTCCGGCCACTGCTGGCGACGGTGGCCGAGACCGACCGCGACGAAACCCCCACCGAGTGGGCGCTGACCGTGGTACGCGACCGCGTCGCCCAGCAGCCCGGCTACCTGCCTCACCTGATCGACGCGCTGCACCACACCGGCCGTGATGATGAGGCCTGGCACACCGGACTCGCACGCCTGGACGAGTTGCCCACCCGGCAACGCGTCGAACTCCTGCACCGTCGGCAACAGGGCCATCCGGCCGACGTGCGCGAGCCCTACCGGGCACTCGTCAACGCCCATCTGCTGGACTCGCATGACAAGCGCCGCTACGACACAGCCATCACGATGCTCCGCCATCTGCGTGACGTGTACGCGGCCACCGGCGAAACCGACCAGTTCGCCAAATACCTGGACGAGTTGCGTGGACAGCACCGGCGCCGGCCGGCGTTCCTGGCCAAGCTCGACGCCGCCCGCCTCCACCCTGGCCGGTAGAGTGCCCGCCCGTGGCAGTCCGAATCGACATCGACGCGTTCCGGGAATCCGTCCCCACCACGGTGGCCGAGGCCGCGGCACGGCTGCTGAGTAACGGCAGCGTCGGCGAACTCGAACCGGCCGGCGGCGGCGTCCAAGCCGTCGTCCACAGCCACGACGGCGTCTTCCAACCCTGGATCGGCATCGTCGGCGGCCTCTTCACCACCGACTGCGACTGCGGAACCGTCGGCGACGACTTCTGCGCCCACGCCGTCGCCACCGCACTCACCGCATTCCACGCCGGCACCGCCTTCTCGGGCGCCGCGACCCCACCTGGCGCCACCCCTGGTGAGCCCGAACACGCCCACTATCTCGAAGCCGTGCGGCGGCTCCCCCCTCGACAACTGGCAAACCTCGTCGTGGAACACGCCCTGCGGGACCGCCTCTTCGCCACCCAGCTGCTCGGTGAAGCCGGCCTCCTCGACACCACCGACCACACCGGCCTGCACGACGCCCGCGCCGCCATCCGCGACGCCTCCAATGCGACCACCGGCAGCAGGTGGCAGATCTCCGACGTCGAAGCCGCCGGCCATCAGCTGGCCGCCGAAATTGAGATTCTCTGCGCCCGGCCCGCCACCACCGCCATGCTCGATCTCGTCGAAGAAGCCATCCTCGTCTGGGACGACCTCTCCGGACACCTCCGCGACGCCTATCACATCACCCGCACCGAACCCGAGGAGATCACCGAACCGCTCGTCAACGCCCACCATGACCTGTGCGAACGCCTCGACCTCGACGCGGAGGAGATCGGCCATCGATTGACGCGGCTCATCGAACGCTGCCACCACGACACCATCGACATCGACACCTATACCGACCTCCTCGGCGAAGACGCCAGGACGATCACCCGTTCCAGCCACTGGTAACGGCGATCGCTCTCGCACCCGACGCGCCACAGCTGCCGGCCGAGCGGAGCTGTCGCATCGGGATGCCGGACACCATCACCGACGCTGATCAGCACCCTCCAGGTCTGTCACGCGAGTCTGCCGCCGC
>NZ_JAEVHJ010000299.1:0-8466 GCF_016802855.1 Micromonospora sp. ATA51
CCGGCGTGACCGGCGCGGGCACCACGCCCACGTCGGACGGAGGTGGGAACCTGTCGCCCCAGCGCAACCCCGAGCGCGGCTTGTCGCGGGCTCGCACCGCCGCGGTGGTCGCGGCGGTCACGCTGACCGGCGCGACCGGGGCCGGCCTGGTCGCCGCCGGCCTCGGCACCACCGCGAACCGGCCGCCGCAGCCCGGAGCCTCGGCCGCCCCGACCTCCGAACGGTCCAGCTCGCCCGGGCCGGTGCTTCCCCGGTCCGAACCGGTCCGGATCGCCATCCCCCGCATCGGCGTCCGGGCGGAGATCGTCCCGGTCGCCACCGACGACGACGGCGCCCTGGAGGTGCCGCCGCTGGACCATCCGGAGGTGGCCGGCTGGTACCGCCGCGGTCCAACCCCGGGCGAGGCCGGCAACGCCGTCCTGGTCGGGCACGTCGACTCGCAGACCGGTCCGGCCGTCTTCTTCGACCTCGGCCGGCTCCAGCCCGGCGACCTCATCCAGGTCGCCCGGGCCGACGGCCGGCAGGCGACGTTCACCGTGGACGGTGTGGGGGCGTACCCGAAGGAGCGCTTCCCCACCGAGCGGGTGTACGGCGGCGACTCCGCGGCCCGGCTGCGGCTGATCACCTGCGGCGGCCGGTTCAACCCCCGCACCGGCAGCTACCCCGACAACATCGTCGTCTTCGCCACGGCCACGCACTGACCGCACCGACGGCACGTGCCGTACGGTAGGCCGTCAGTTCCCGGCGGGGCGGAGGTGCGCGGTGGACCGGTCGGCGGTACGGACCCGGCGGGGCCCCCGGCTTCCCGCCCTGCTCGGTCGGTTGCTCGGCCGCCCGGCCGACGCGGCGGCCACGCCGGCCGCCCGACGGTCCAACCCCGACGCCGTGGTGGACTGCGCCGTCTACGTCAACGGAAAGCGGGAGCCGGGGCGCCCACACTACGCCGACGCGTACGCGCGCAGCCGGCGCACCCGGCGCTCCTTCGTCTGGTTGGGCCTGCACGAGCCGGGGGCGGCGGTGATGGCGGCGGTCGGCCGCACCTTCGGGCTGGACGAGCTCAGCGTGGCGCAGGCCCTCGCCGACGGGCACCGCCCCACCGTCCAGCGGCACGGCGACGTCACCCTGCTGGTGCTGCGCACCGCCGGTTACGTCGAGCACACCGAACTGACTGACACCTCCGAGGTGATCGACACCGGGGACGTGATGGTCTTCCTCGGCGACCGCTTCGTGATCACCGTCCGGCACGGCGCGGCCGGCGCCCTCGCCCCGGTCCGGGAGGACATCCAGCGCCGTGCGGGTGTGCTGGCCGAGGGACCGTGGGCGGTGGCGTACGCGGTCTGCGCCCGGATGGTGGAGCTCTACCTGGAGGTCTCCGGGCACCTGGAACGGGACCTGGAACGCGTCGAGGAGAGCGTCTTCGCCCGCGACGGCAGCGCCGACATCCAGCACATCTACCAGCTCAAGCGCGAGGTGGTGGAGTTCAAACGGGCGGTGCTGCCGTTGCAGGCGCCCCTGCGGGACCTGGTCGAGCGGCGCGACGGCGGGCCGCCGCCGGCATTGCAGCGCTGGTTCGTCGACGTGGAGGCGCGGCTGACCCGGGCGGTCGACCGGATCGGCGGGTACGACGACCTGCTCAACTCGATCCTGCAGTCCCGCCTCGCGCAGCTCGCCGTCGACCAGAACAACGACATGCGCAAGATCGCCGCCTGGGCGGCGATTGCCGCCACCCAGACCGCGGTGGCCGGGATCTACGGCATGAACTTCGCTCACATGCCCGAGCTGGGCTGGCGGTACGGCTACGCGGCGGCCCTGCTGCTGATGGCCCTGGCCGCGGTCACCCTGTACCGGTTGTTCCGCCGCTCCGGCTGGCTCTGAACCTCTCCCGCCTCAGCGTCAGGGCTTCTCAAGGCTGTTCTCGGCACACCGGAACAGCAGCGGCGACACCAGGTCCAGCGGTGGATCGCCGGGCAGGTGACGCTCGCCGTCGACCAGGCCGCTGAGCCCGGGCGAGGGACGGTCCTAAGCTGGCGGCCATGTTGTGGCAGCGGTACGTGGCGATCGGCGACAGCACCACCGAGGGGCTGGACGACCCGGACGGCAACGGCGGCTACCGGGGCTGGGCGGACCGGTTCGCCCTGGCGGTGGCCCGCGCGCAGGGCGGCCTCGAGTACGCCAACCTGGCCATCCGCGGCCGGACCACCGCGCGGATCCGGGCGGAGCAGCTGCCGGTGGCGCTGGAGCTGGCGCCGGACCTGGCGACCGTGGTGGCCGGGATGAACGACGTGCTCCGGCCGGCGTTCGACGCCGACCGGATCGCCGAGGACGTCGGCGCGATGCAGCGGGCCCTGGTCGGCCAGGGGGCCACCGTGCTCACCTTCACCCTGCCCGATCCGGCGCCGGTGATGCCGCTGGCCCGACCGCTGCGCGGCCGGGTGGCGGCGTTCAACGCGGCGGTCCGGGCGGTCACCACCGAGACCGGCGCCACCCTGCTGGACCTGGGGGCGCACCCGGTGGCCTCGGACCCGCGCCTGTGGAGCGACGACCGGCTGCACGCCAACAGCGCCGGGCACGAACGGATCGCCGCCGCGTTGGCGCACACCGCCGGCCTGCCCGGGTACGACGACTCCTGGTCGCACCCGCTGCCGGCGGCCGTCCGCCGGCCCCGCCACGAGGTGGTCCGGGCCGAGCTGGCGTGGACCCGGCGGCACCTGCTGCCGTGGCTGGCCCGGCACCTGCGCGGCCGGTCCTCGGGGGACGACCGGGTGGCCAAGCGCCCGGTGCCGCTGCCGGTCGAGTGGTGATGCCGGGCGGCGCCCGGTCCGGGCGGTGGCCGGAGTCGATCGGGCAGCGCTCAGTGCTCGATCGGCCGGCGGGTACGCGCCCGCTTCAGCTCGAAGAAGCCGTCGGTGCCGGCGACGAGCAGCACGCCGTCCCAGAGCCGCCCGGCGTCCTCCCCGCGTGGGATCGGCGCGACCACCGGCCCGAAGAAGGCGTTGCGCCGACCGGCGTCGTCGGTGACGTGGATGGCGGGGGTGCCCAGGTCCTCGCCGACCGGCTCCAGCCCGGCGCGGTGGCTGGCCAGCAGCGCCTCGTCGTGCTCGGTGGAGTCGGCCGCGTCGGCCAGTTCGACCGGGAGGCCCACCTCGGCCAGCGCCGCGACGTACAGGTCGCGACCGATCGGGGCGCGGTCGTGGTGGATCCGGTTGCCCAGCGCGGTGTAGAGATCGCGCAGCACCTCGTTGCCGAACTTCTGCTCGGCGGCGATCGCCACCCGCACCGGGCCGAGGCCGGGCCTGAGCCACTCGCGGTACCACTCGTCGAGGCCGTCCCGGCCGTCGTTGAGCACGGTGAGGCTGAGCACGTGGAAGCGGAGCCGTACCTCCCGGACGCGCTCCACCTCCAGCAGCCAGCGGGAGGCGTTCCAGGCCCACGGGCAGCGCGGGTCGAACCACATGTCGGCGTTCGTCATCGTCGTCTCGGTCCCTCCTGAGCGGTTACGAGACGACGGTAGGCCACGGATCGGCCCACCGTGAGAGCCGATCGGGACGCTGATTCTTGAGCCAATCGGCACGGGCAGGCCGATCAGGGCCTGCTCCGCCCCGCTGACCGTCGCGCGCCGCCGCCGGACTGGCGGGGCGTAGGGTGGGACCATCCCGGAATCGACGACATCCCACTTTCGAGGTGGCCGCCACGCCGGATCCACCCAGGGGACGTCATGTCCGTACCGCGTCCCGCCGGACCACCGTCGCCGACCTGACCGAGGCGTCCCCGCCCATCGCCGGGCTGCCGGCGCCAGGTCCGCGCCTGGGACCCGGTTCCACGCTCCGCACCTGTGGTCCGCCGCGCGCGCGGCGCCACTTCCCCGACCGATATCAGGCCGCGGCCGGGGATCTCCGCAACGGCCTCACCAGGGAGCAACCATGAAGATCGCCAGGCACCGGATCATCGACGTGCTACGGGCCCGCGGCCAGCACGTCCGGGCCGACTGGATCAGGCGGGAGCTGCCCGACGAGGTCGACCTCAACAAGCACGCGGGCCTGCTCGCGACGCTGCACCTCGATCCCGCCGACCTTGCCGAGACGCCGTCGCCGTAAGGGCGATGCCGCCGGTCCCGGTGGCATAGCGGGGCACCGCGCGTACCGCGGGCCGGGTGAGGGCTCCTCCGCGCGCAAGTTTGGGGGTCAGGGACGAGGGAAGACAGCAGCCCGCCGAGTCGGGGCCGGTCCGACGAGGCTGGCCAGCGCCCTGCCCGTCGGCGGCACTGCCGACCGGGGTCGGGGCAGATCCCCGAGGAGGAGCGACGATGGCGGACGCGGCGAGGGGCACCCGGACGGCCACCAGGCCCACCAGCGCGCGGAAGGCCACGGGGGCCCGCAAGGCACCGCCGAAGCGGGCGGCGGCGGCGAAGAAGGTCGCGGCCGCCACGAAACGGGCCACCGGGACGAGCGCGGCCAAGACCCCGGGCGAGAAGCCCACCCCGACGACGGCCCGGGTGGCCCGGAAGAAGGCAGTCGCCGCGACGGCGGCGCCCGCCCGGCGGCCGACCGCGAAGGCGACCGCCGCGAAGAAGGCACCGGCCAAGAAGGCCGCCGCGAAGACGGCGCCCACGACGAAGGCCGCCGCGAAGAAGGCGCCCGCCAAGAAGGCGCCGGCCAAGAAGGCGCCGGCCAAGAAGGCCATGGCGAAGAAGGCGCCCGCCAAGAAGGCCACGAATAAGGCGCCGGCCACGAGGGTCGCGGCGAAGAAGGCGCCGGCCAGGAAGGCGACGGCGGCGGCGCTGGCCCGGGTCACCGCGGAAACCCGGGCGCCGGCGAAGAAGACGACGACCATGGAGTCGTCCGGCAGGCGGAACACGGCCCGCCGGCCGAGCCGCGGGCCGGTTGGCGGGGCTGGTCGCCCGCCGCGCTGAGCCCCTCGGCGAGAATGACCACGTGGCGAAACGCGGTGCCCGCCGAAGCGCGGCCGACCAGACGACCGGAGCCTGCCCGTGCGGCTCCGGGGTCCCCTACGCCGACTGCTGTGCCCCGGTGCACCGGGGCGAGTCGACGGCGGCGACCGCCGAGGCGCTGATGCGTTCCCGGTTCAGCGCCTTCGCCGTCGGCGACGTCGACTACCTGGTACGCAGTTGGCACTCCGCCACCCGACCGGCGCGGCTGCGGCTCGACCCGGGGCAGCGCTGGACCAGGCTGGAGATCCTCGGCACCGACCGGGGCGGCCTGTTCGACTCCGAGGGCACGGTCGAGTTCCGGGCCCACTACCGGGAGGCGGGGCGTCCGGGCATGCTGGACGAGCGCAGCCGCTTCGTCCGCGAGGACGGCCGCTGGGTCTACCTGGGCGCCCTGCCCGGGTGAGGACCGCCGGCCCGGGTGAGGACCGCCGGCCCGGACGACGCCCGGGCGGCGTGCTATCGCCCGCTTACCGGGATCCCGGCGGGCAGCCCGAGCCGGGCGACGGCCGCGGCAGCCAGCTCGTCCGGCACCAGCGCCACGTCCAGCACGACACCGGCCTCCTCCGGCGCCAGCGGCTCCAGGATCGCCCGCTGCGAGTCGAGCAGGCTGGCCGGCATGTAGTGGTCGGCGCGGCGGCTCATCCGGTCCCGGATCAGCTCCGCCGCCCCGGCCAGGTGGACGAACTCCACGTTCGGCGGCCCCTGCCGCAGCACGTCCCGGTAGGACCGCTTCAGCGCCGAGCAGGCCAGCACCGTGGACACGCCTTCGGCGTGCCGGGTGGCCATCCACGCGGCGAGGTCGCGCAGCCACGGCCAGCGGTCGGCGTCGTCCAGCGGTACGCCGGACCGCATCCGCGCCACGTTGGCCTCGGAGTGGAACTCGTCCGCTTCGGCGAACCGGAGCCCGGTCAGCTCGCTGATCCCCCGGGCCACGGTGGTCTTGCCCGCCCCGGACACCCCCATCACCACGACGTGCCGGGTGAGCGGTCGGTCACCAGTCATGGACGGTGCCGTCCTTGAGCCGGTTGAACGGCAGGTACGCCGGCACGTACGGGAACCGCGCCGCGGCCTGCTCGTCGAGTTCGACGCCGAGACCGGGCTGCTCTCCCGGGTGCAGGTAGCCGTCGGTGAACGTGAACGACTGCCGGAACACCTCGTTGGTCAGCGCGCCGTGCTGCATGTACTCCTGGATGCCGAAGTTGTGGATGGCCAGGTCCAGGTGGAGCGCGGCGGCCATGCCCACCGGGGAGATGTCGGTCGGGCCGTGGATGCCGGACTTGATCTGGTACTGGGCGGCGAAGTCGAGCAGCTTCCGCATGGCCGTGATGCCCCCGGTGTGGGTGACGGCGGACCGGACGTAGTCGATGAGCTGTTCCCGGATCAGCGTCTGGTAGTCCCACACGGTGTTGAAGACCTCGCCGATGGCCAGCGGCGTGGTGGTGTGCTGGCGGACGAGGCGCAGCGCCTCCTGGTTCTCCGCCGGGGTGCAGTCCTCCAGCCAGAACAGGTCGTACGGCTCGAGGGCCTTGCCGAGCCTGGCGGCCTGGATGGGGGTCATCCGGTGGTGCCCGTCGTGCAGCAGCGGCAGCTCGGGGCCGAACTCGTTGCGGACCGCCTCGAAGACCTCGGGCAGGTGGCGCAGGTACGCGCGGGTGTCCCAGTCCTCCTCGGCGGGCAGCGGGGTGCGCTGGGCCGGCTCGTAGTCGTACCGCTTGCCGTCGACGCCCGGCTGGGCGGCGACACCGTAGACGGCGTTGATGCCGGGCACCGACGTCTGCACCCGGATCGAGCGGTAGCCGAGGTCGAGGTGCCGGCGGATCGAGTCGAACAGCTCCGGCAGGTCCCGCCCGGAGGCGTGCCCGTACGCCATGATCCCGGTCCGCGACGCGCCGCCGAGCAGCTGGTAGAGCGGCATGCCGGCGGCCTTGGCCTTGATGTCCCACAGCGCGACGTCGACGGCCGCGATGGCGGCCATGGTGACCGGTCCCCGCCGCCAGTACGCCGAGCGGTAGAGGAACTGCCAGGTGTCCTCGATGTGGTGCGGGTCCCGCCCGATCAGCAGGGGCACGACGTGGTCGGCCAGGTAGGAGGCGACCGACAGCTCCCGCCCGTTGAGGGTGCCGTCGCCCAGGCCGGTGAGCCCCTCGTCGGTGGTTATCTTGAGGGTGACGAAGTTGCGGTCGGGGCTGGAGACGATGACGTCCGCCGCGATGATCTTCACGCAGGTGCCTTTCTCGGGTGATGCTCAGCGAAGGGTGCTGCCGGGCTGCAGGTCGTCCAGGAGGGACAGTTCGTCGCGGCGCGGCAGGGCCTCCCAGTCGCCGTGCCCGGCGACGACGAAGGCGCCGAGGGTGACGGCGCGGCGCAGCCGTCCGGCCAGGTCGAGCCCGTCGAGGTGCCCGGAGAGGTAGCCGGCGGTGAACGCGTCACCCGCGCCGACGGTGTCCACCGCGGTGACCGGCAACGCCGCGGCGTGCCGGACCCCGTCGGCGGTGTACGCGCGGGCGCCGTCGCCGCCGAGCTTGACCAGCACGGTCGCCACGCCCCGGGCCAGCAGACCGGCCACCACGGTCTCCTCGGCCGCGCCCGGTTCGCCGACGAGGTCCAGCTCGTCGGCGGAGGCGACCACGACCGAGGCGTGCCCGGCGAGGGGGGTGAGCACGACGCGGGCGTCGTCCCGGCGCCACAGCCTCGCCCGGTGGTTGACGTCGAGGCAGACCAGCGCCCCGGCCCGGGACGCGGTCTCGGCCGCCCAGCGGGTGGCCTCGCGGGCGCTGTCGGACAGCGCCGGGGTGATGCCGGTCAGGTGCAGCACCCGGGTGCCGGCCGCGAGGGCCGGGCGCAGGTCCTCGACGCCCAGGGCGGAGCCGGCCGAGCCGGCCCGGTGGTAGCGCACCCGGGTCAGGTCGGCGGTACGCCGTTCCAGGAACATCAGCCCGGCCGGGCGCTCCGGGTCCCGGGTGACGTGGTCGACACCCACCCCCTCGGCGCGCAGTTGGCGCAGCACGTACCCGCCGAGCTCGTCGTCGCTGACCCGGCCGGCCCAGGCGGCCCGGTGGCCGAGCCGGGCCAGGCCGATCGCCACGTTGGACTCGGCCCCGGCGAGTGCATGGTCAGGGCGCCACCGGCCGCGAGGGGCCCGGCGGACCGCAGCGACACCAGCGCCTCGCCGAAGGTGAGCAGGTCGACGGCGGTCATGACGTGGCGGCGACGTAGGCCCGGGCCCGCTCCCGCAGCGCGTCGAGGTCGCCGCCGGAGGCGGCGTCGCCGACCAGCGGGCCGCCGACGCCGACGGCGATCGCGCCGGCGGCGAGGTAGCCGGGCAGCTCGGCGAGACCCACCCCGCCGACCGCGACGAACGGGATGTCCGGGAACGGGTCGCGCAGCGCCTTCAGGTACGCCGGCCCGCCGACCGACGCCGGGAAGAGCTTGACGGCGGCGGCCCCGGCCCGGACGGCGGCGTACGCCTCCGTCCGGGGTGAGCGCCCCCGGCGGCGACCGGCAGCCCCCGGCGGACC
>NZ_JAEVHJ010000300.1:0-8408 GCF_016802855.1 Micromonospora sp. ATA51
CGGGCATTCAGCGACGCCGGTGACCGGGTCGTCGGCGTCTCGCTCGACGAGCACACCGACCCCGCGTTCACCGCCGAGCTGGTGGCCGACTGCGCCGACACCCAGCGGGCCCGGACCGTCGCGCCGTCCGCAAAGGCGACCGTCGCGCCGCCCTCGTCGGGGGTCAGGCCGGTCATCTCGTACGGCCGGAGGACCCGGCCGCCGAGCGCGGTGAGCCGTGCGGTGAGCACCGCTTCGGTCTCCGACTGGGGGACCATCAGCGCGTACGGGTAGCGGGACGGCAGCGTGCCGAAGGGGACGCTGAGCAGCACCCGGTCCCGGTCCCGCACGGTGAAGCGCGGCGCGGGCAGCCCGCGGGCCACCAGCGGCGCGGCGGCCCCGATCCGGTCCAGCTCTTCCAGGGTGTATGCGTGCACGACGGCGGCGCGGGAGGTGACCGGAGGTTGGGCCAGCCGGTCGACCACGGTCACGTCGACGCCGCGTCCGGCCAGGGTCGCGGCCACGGTCAGGCCGGTCGGTCCGGCCCCGACCACGAGGACGTCGGTGCGTTCGGGCAGCATGGCCCACCTCCATTGCCAACAAGTGTTTGCCAACACTTGTTGGCAACGTTAGACGTGGGCCGGTGTCGATGTCAACGTTTGTTGGCATACAGTCGTGGACATGACCGACGCCGCGCCTCGCGCCCGCCGCTCCGACGCCACCCGCGCCGCGATCCTCCGCGCGGCCCGCGAACGGTTCGCCGCCGACGGCTACGACCGGGCCACCATCCGGGCCATCGCCGCCGACGCCAACATCGACCCGTCCATGGTCATGCGCTACTACGGCAACAAGGAGGGGCTCTTCGCCGCGGCGGCCGAGTTCGACCTGCGCCTGCCCGAGCTGGCCGGCGTGCCCACCGGGCGGCTCGGCGAGGTGCTGGTCCGGCACTTCCTGGACCGGTGGGAGGGCGACGAGACCCTCGCCGCCCTGCTCCGGGCGGCCAGCACCAACCCGGGCGCGGCCGAACGGATGCGGGCCATCTTCGCCGACCAGCTCGGCGCGGCCGTGGCCCGGTTCGGCACCGACCCGGCAACCACCGCCCGCCGCGCCGGCCTGGTGGCCAGCCAGATCCTCGGACTCGCGTTCACCCGCTACATCGTCGGCCTGCCGCCGATGGTGGACGCGGAACCGGCCGAGCTGGTCGCCTGGGTCGCCCCGACCCTCCAGCGCTACCTGACCGGCCCGGTCCCGGGTACCCCCTGACCCAGCAGCCGGTCCGGCGCGAACGGCGACGCCGTGGCCACCCGGGGTGACCACGGCCGTCGGCGGCGCGGAACGGATCAGCCGGTGATGCCGCCCGGCTGGTCGCCCTTCACGACAGGCGCCCGGACCAGGTTGCCCCACTCGGTCCACGAGCCGTCGTAGTTGCGGACCTGCGGGTAACCCAGCAGGTGGCGCAGCACGAACCAGGTGTGGCTGGACCGCTCCCCGATCCGGCAGTACGCCACCACGTCGTCCGACGGGCTCAGCCCGAGCTGGTCGGCGTAGATCGCCCGCAGCTCGTCGGCCGACTTGAAGGTGCCGTCGTCGTTCGCGGCGGACTTCCACGGCTTGCTCACCGCCCCCGGGATGTGCCCGCCGCGCAGCGCGCCCTCCTGCGGGTAGTCCGGCATGTGCAGCATCTCGCCGGTGTACTCACCGGGCGAGCGCACGTCGACCAGCGGACGACCGGCGGCGACGTGCGCCATCACCTGCTCGCGGAATGCCCGCAGCGGCGCGTCGTTCCGCACCGGCACCGGGTACTCGGCGCGCGGGCGGGTCACCTTCTCCCGGGTCAGCTCCCGCCCCTCGGCGATCCATTTCTGCCGGCCGCCGTCGAGCAGCCGCACGTCCGGGTGGCCGAAGAGGGAGAAGACCCAGAGGGCGTACGCGGCCCACCAGTTGAAGTTGTCGCCGTAGAAGACCACCGTGTCGTTCTGGCCGATGCCCTTGGCGGCGCAGAGCTCGGCGAAGCTCTTCGCGTCCAGGTAGTCCCGGGTCACCTGGTCGTTCAGCTCGGTATGCCAGTCGACCTTGACGGCGCCCGGGAGGTGACCGGTGTCGTAGAGCAGCACGTCCTCGTCGGACTCCACCACGACGAGTCCCTCGTCGCCCAGGTGTTCGGCCAGCCACTCCGTCGTGACCAGGCGCTGCGGGTCGGCGTACGACTGGAGGCGGGGATTCGGATCGCTCGGCACAGGCATGAGCCCCAAGGTACGCCCGATCCTTGGGCGGCGGCCGGTGATCGGAAATCGGGGGCAGCGGATGTGACCGGCCGCACCTGGCGGTCGCGGGACCCGCCGACCACAGAGGATGACCGCACGGCGGCAGACCGGGCCGCCCCGACCGGCGGTCAGGCGCGGCGGTGCACCAGCCGGCCCGCCACCACCGTAGCGATGCACGTCCCGTCGTCGGCGAAGGCGGCCAGGTCCGCCCGGCCGGTCGGGATCAGCGCCGGCGGCCGGGGTGAGTCCAGCACCGCGACCCCGTTGCGGACGGCCGCGGCGCGCAGCTCCGGGTCGGTCAGCTGCGCGGCGAGCACCGCGCCGACCCCGAGCCGGAACAGCGCGTGCACCCGTTCTCGCGGGGTGGGAGCGGGCGGCAGCGGCCCGTCGTGCACCAGCGCGGGCCCGAGGATGCCGTCCCATCGCCGCACCCGCACCTGCGGGTACGCGGCCACCAACTCGTCCAGCGGGCCAACCGCCTCGATCCGGTTGCCGACGATCAGCACCGCCCCGCCCGGCGTCGGCTCGTCGTCGAGCGTGTGCCGCAGCAGCGGGGCGGCGTGGATGGTCCGCACCTCAGTCGGTGAGCGGGCCGAGGACGGGGCGCTTCGGGGTGACGGTGTCGCCGGAGGAGCGGCCGGTCAACCGGCGCTTGATCCAGGGCGCCAGGTGCTGGCCGGCCCACCGCAGGTCGGCGGCGCGCGCGGCCAGCCACGGGGTCGGCGCCGGGTGCGGCGGCACCATCAGCCAGTCCTCGTCGCAGCCGACGCCGAGTGCGGTCAGCACCTGCCCGGCGACCCGCCGGTGCCCGGCCGCCGACAGGTGCAGCCGGTCGGTGCTCCACAGCATCGGGTTGAGGTAGGTGTCGTCGGCGTACAGGTCGACCAGGATCGCGCCGTGCCGCTCCGCGACCTCACCCACCACCCGGTTGAGCAGGGTCACCCGGGGCGCCACGAGGCGCTGGCCGGGCAGCCGGGCCATCACGTCGGCGAACCGGAAGAGGATCACGTCCGCCCCGCCGGAGCGCAGCTCGCCCACCACGTCGTCGAAGCGGGCGACGAACGAGTCCGGGTCGAAGGTCCGGCGCAGCACGTCGTTGCCGCCGGCCGCGAAGCTGATCAGGTCGGGCTTCATGGCCAGAGCGGCCGGCACCTGTTCGGCCACGACGCTCGGGAAGAGGCGGCCCCGGATCGCCAGGTTGGCGTACCCGAAGTCCGGGCCGGCCTCGGCGGCGAGCCGGGTGGCCACCAGGTCCGCCCAACCGCGGTAGGTGCCGTCCGGATACGCGTCGTCCATGCCCTCGGTGAAGCTGTCGCCCACCGCCACGAAACTGCGCCAGCGCACCTGTTGTGCCCTCCGGTTCCCGGGTTCCCATCGGTGTCGTCCAGTCTGGCACCGGAGGTGGCCGGCGGGCGCCCGCCGCGGACGGACGTGGCGTGGCCCACGCCGCCGGCGGTGACGCGGGGCAGAAAATCGGGCGCTCGGGCGGAAATAATGACGCCTCGATCCCAATCGGGGGCGGTCCCGAGTGGACGGCGGCCCCGATCCGTCGGACCCGAGCGAGGACGCCAGCCATGACCGAGGGACCGCCCTCCGTTCCCCCACCGGGACACCCCGGACCGTACGGCCCACCGCCCGCCCACCCGGCGCCGGCCGCCCGTACGGCGCACCCGTGCCGTACGGGCCGCCGCCCTACCCGCCACCGGGGGCGTACGCTCCGCCGCCCGCACCGGGCCGGCGGTCCCGGCGCGGCCTCTGGATCGGGCTCGGCGCGGCGGTGCTGGCCCTGTTCCTGTGCGCGGCGGTCTCGCTCGTCGGGCTGAAGTCGTACCTCGACGAGCGGAACGACGCCTCGGCCGCCGCGCTCGACGACAGGTACAACCCGATCAGGCAGGAGAAGATCGAGGCGCTGCTGGCGGCGCACACCAAGGCCCTCGCGGAACGGAACGAGAAGACGTTCGTCGCGCCGTTCGATCCGACGACGAAGGGCCTGGTCGCGGAGCAGACCAGCCTGTACCGGAACCTGAGCGTGCTGCCGCTGGCCGACGTCCGCTTCGAGTACCTCACCAAGGGCGACTTCCGGCCGGTGGGCGGCGGGCACGAGGTCGACGTGACGGTGGCGTTCGTGCACCGCTTCGACGGCTTCGACCTCGGCCCCGTCGAGGAGTGGTACCGATGGACGATCGTCCAGACCGACAAGGACGCCCCGCTGAAGGTCACCCACGCGGGTGGCGTCCCGGCGGAGCGCAAGCGGGACGCGATCACCCACTACCCGGCCCCGTGGGACAAGTGGCGGAGCATCCACGTCGAGCGGACGCCGCACACGCTGCTGATCGTCGACTCGTCGTTGCGGGCGGAGGCGCAGCGGTACGCCCCGATCGCCGAGCAGGCCGCGGTGGCCGACCTGGCCGCCTGGCAGGCCGGCGGGGTGGGCGCCCCGGCGCCGTCGGGTTTCGTCATCTCCCTGGTAAAGGGTCGCGCCGAGCTGGGTTCCCTCTACCGGACCACGAAGGAGACGCCCACCGAGTCCGGGGTCGCGATCCCGGTGCCGCCGGAGGGTGTGCTCAACAGCGACGAGAAGGGCCCCGTGGTCGGGGCGACCCGGGTGGTGGTCGACGTCCGCGACGCGTACCACTTCACCAGGGGCACCCGGGAGCGGCAGCTGAACCTCTTCCGGCACGAGATCGGCCACGCCCTGGTCGGCAACCTCACCGCCCGCGCCCCGGGCTCGCATCTGCTCGCCGAGCGGGAGACGTGGCTGGTCGAGGGGTTCGCGGAGTACCTGGGCAACGGCCGGAAGCCCTGGCTGACCAGCGAGCGTACGGCGGACTCCCGGGCGGTGATCCGGGAGATCGGCCTGCCGTACTCGCTGCCGGGCAGGCTGACCTGGGACCAGGAGGGCCGGGTCGGCTACCACTACTGGCTGGGCCACTCGGCCATCGGCTACCTCGTCGAGCGGTACGGGGAGCAGAAGATGTTCCAGCTCGTGGCCGAGCACTACCGCAGCAGGAAGATCGGAGAGGTGACGCGGGACGTCCTCGGGGTGTCGTACGAGGAGTTCGAGAAGGGGTGGCTCGCCTACCTCAAGGCCAAGGTGCGCTGAGCGCGGGCAGGCGGTGGGGACACCTCCGGTGGCCCCACCGCCGCTCTGCGCCGTGGTGGATCGCTCAGGCCGCGTACGCCAGCAGCGTCAGGCCGCTCACGTCGGCCGGCTCCTCGACCGTGCCGAGCGACTTGAAGGTGCTGTCCAGGACGGTGATGCCGGTCGCCCGGCGGACGATCACCTTGCCGTCGGCGGTGAACATGATGCTGCGGATGTCGCCCCCGCCGGGCAGGTCGACCACCTTGCTGGTGGTGGTGTCGACCACCGCGAAGCTGCCGTCGTTACGGGACGGGTCGGTGTTCATCCAGCCGACCGCGACGTACCGGCCGTCCATCGACACGCTCCGGACCCGCCACCCGTCGTGGTGCGCGGCCTCGGCCTTCGGCGGGGTGTAGCGGTAGAAGTTCGGCCCGCTCTCGGTGGCGGCGTACGGCCTGCCCTCGGACACCGCGGCCCACCGGCGCCCGTTGGCGGACCACCACTTGAGGGTCTCGTTGCCCGCGTCGCCGTCGGCCGGCTTGTTGTCCGGCACGTCGATGAGCACCGGGTGGCCGTTCTGCTGGACCATCAGCAGGTCGTTGGTGTTCCAGACCAGCGGGTTGCTGCCGAGACAGTCGGCCTTCCCGGAGAAGGGCACCTTCCGCCCGACGGTCCGCTTCTGTGATCCGTCGACCCTCGACGTCACCAGGGTGCCGGCACTCTGGGAGACGCCGCCCTCCACCCAGGCCAGTCGCTCGCCGTACGGCGAGATGGTGATCGTGTTGCGGACGCAGTCGCCGGAGCCGAGCGGAATCCGGGCGGTCACCCGGTCGGCGTCACCCCGGACGGCGTGGATCACCGCCTCCCGGTCGGTCATCCCCAGGTAGTAGCGGGTGCCGGTGAGCGCGGCGGTCGAGGCGTCAGAGTTGCTGACCGGAGCCGCGGTGGTGATAGCGGACGGCGCGGCGGAGGCGGAGGCGGAGGCGGCCGGAGCGTTCCTGCCCTCGCCGCAGGCGCTCGGAGCCATCATCGCGAGCGCGGCGGCCGAGAGGGCCACGGCCCGGCGGAGGCTACGGAGAGGAGCGGTGCGGGCGGCGGGGGCGGAGACGAAAACGTTCACGGTTCCAGTCCTCGGATTCGGTGGTGCGACGGTGTGACACATTCCCAGACGTCGGCTTCTCGATGGCGGGTTGCCGCCTCGGAGAAAGAGTTTCGGCAGATGGCCGCGACCTGATCCAGCCACGGCACAGGCCCCCAGCACCAGCGTGCTGAGGGCCTGTGGGGATCGTGGTCAACGACTCAGGGCGCGTACGCCAGCAGCCACATGTTCCGGACGGGGACGGTTTCGGCGACCGGGCCGAGCGACGTGAAGTTGGTGTCCAGGACGGTGATGCCGTTCGCCCGCTTCACGATCACCTTGTTGTCGACGGTGAACATGATGCTGCGGATCTCACCCTGGACCGGCAGGTCCACGACCTTGCTGGTGGTGGTGTCGACCACCGCGAAGCTGTCGTCGTGGCGGGACGGATCGGTGCCTACCCAACCGACCGAGACGTACCGGCCATCCAACGACACGCTGCGCACCTGCCAGCCGTCCCAGTGGGCGGCCTCGTCCTTCGGCGGCGTGTAGGTGTACTGCCGCGACTGCGTCTCGTCCGTCACGTACGGCTTGCCCTCCGACACCGCGGCCAGCCACCGGCCGTCGGCGGACCAGCAACGGTCGGTCTCCTGCCCTGGGTCACCGTTGACCCGCTTGTTGGCCGCCACGTCGAACAGCACCGACTGCCCGCTCTTCCGGCCCACCATCAGCAGGTCGCTACCCTTCCAGACCAGCGGCCGGGGGCCGAGGCAGTTGACGTCTTCCAGCAGCCTCGTCGCCCCCCGCTCTCCGATCGTGCCGGCCAGGAGCACGCCACTGGTGCCACCGTCGGTGCTGTCCTGCACCCAGGCCACCCGCTTGCCGTCCGGCGAGACGGTGAAGGTGTTGGCCTCGCAGCCGTAGGTAGCGAACGGGAGCTGGTGGACCACCTGGTCCGAGCTGCCCCGGACGGCGTGGATCCGGGCCTTGGTGGACGTGGTCTCCAGGTAGTACCGGGTGCCGGCGAGGACGGACGGCGGCTTCGCCGGCGAGTTGGTCGCCTCGGCGCTCGCCGAAGGCTCCGGGATCGGGGTGACCTCGACCGGAGGCGGGCTGACGCTGGTCGACGGGCCGGCGGGCTGCGGCGCGGGCCCCTGCCCGTTCGGCCGGATCGCCAGGGCGGTCCCGGTGGCGGCGGCGATCATCACCAGCGCGGCGGCCGAGGTGGCCACGGCCCGCTGGATGCCGAGCCGGCGGGAGGTACGCAGGGCCCGGTCCCGCAGGTCGACCGGGGTGACCTCGTCGGCCAGCCCGGCCAGGTCGAGCCGGAAACGGTCGTGGTTCATCGGGCGCTTCCTTCCAGGACGTACAGCTCGGCGAGTTCCGGGGCGACGGTGCGCAGCTTGGCCAGCGCCTTCGAGGTCTGGCTCTTGACGGTAGTCAAGCGTTGGAAGAAGCCACCGCAGCAGCTGCCGAGATTCGGCACCTTTAAGAGGTCGCGCGGAATGGCTGGTGGTCATCGGCGGCGGGTCGGGCGGGTGTCCCACCGGTAGAGGGTCCATGCGGCGGCGGATGAGGCTGCGGACGGTGATGATCGCGTCGGCGAGGTCGAAGAACGCGTTGATGACGTTCTCGGTTCGTTCGTAGCAGCGTTGTAGCCGGTTGAACGCGTTGTGCCAGCTGTTCGTCAATGCCACCGTTGACCTGCCTGGATGGGCGCCTTGTCGCCCTTGTGGGCGATCTTGTCGGTCAGGCCGCGTTCGGCCAGCAGCGTGCGGGTGACCACCGAGTCGTATCCGGCGTCGAGGTGCACCGTGATGGTCTCGGGGAGTGGGCCCAGGTCATCGAGCCGGTCGAGGGTGGGAGCCAGCAGCGGTGAGTCGTGTCGGTTCGCGCCGGCCAGGACCCAATGCCGCGTAGCCTAAGTTGATCATGGTGTTGGGTGGGTATCCGGGGGTCTGCGGCGTGGCGGGATGACGCCGATGGTCCTGACCGTTTTGATCAC
>NZ_JAEVHJ010000301.1:0-8394 GCF_016802855.1 Micromonospora sp. ATA51
GGCGGGCATTCGGGAACGCGTCCTTGCTGACCACCACATGATTGTCGGTCAGCAGGCGGCGGCGGAACGCTGTCTTGCCCGACGCCTGCAGACCGATCAAGATCGCCAGTTCCAGCCGATCAACCACAGACCGCCTCCGGTACCCGCATCTCACTCACCGGGAAGAGCTGATCCTGCTGCGGGGGCGAGCGGTGAGCGTTGTTGTCCCGCTGTCCGTCAGGGCCGGCCGGCGGGGCGGTTCAGCCTGATTATCGCCCGCCCCGAGAGTTTTTTGGTGGCTGGTGGGGCGGACCGGTGGGACCGCGTCACATGTCGACCCTTTGGGTGTCGAAGAGCCGCAGCAGCGGTGCGGTGTCCTGCGGTGCGTTGCGCAGCCGAGCGAGAAGCAAGGACTCAGCTATTTCCTCCAGGGTCGCGGCGATGACGTCCAGGTCCGTCCGACGCAAGGAGGGGACTTTGCGTGCCAGGCGCCGCAGTTCGGCATCGATGACGGTGCGGCTGTGGCGGTATACCTGGGCAACGAAATCCGACCTGGGATCGTCCGGGCACCGGGCGGCGTGTCGAGTAGGGCACGATGTTTCAGTGTCCATGCCGTGGACTCCTGCCCGTTCCGGTGTGGGGGGTGTGCGAGCCGCCGAATGGTGTGGTGACTCCGTCATAGTGGAGTTGCAGCATCATCCCCTGATGTGCGTGGGGCAGATTGTGACAATGGTTCATCCAGATCCCGGGGTTCGTGGCCGCGAATGCGACCTCCCACACCTGCCCGGGACGGACATCGAACGTGTCCATCCACAGTGGGCTGCCGGATGACGGTCTGCCGTCCGTGGACACGATCAGCACGGGATGGCCGTGCAGGTGCCAGGGGTGAGTCTCCAGGCTCCGGTTGACCACGGTGAACCGGACGATGTCACCTTCGGCGACGAGCTGATCCGCGATCGACGGGTGGCCGCGGCCGTTGACCGTTTGCGCATACGCCGGCGCACCGTCGACCATGGCGACCGCACGGTCCAGGACGATCGTGAAGTGCCGGTCGGCTTTGCTGGCATCCAACGGCACCGCGGCCGGCTCTCCGTAACGCAGAAGGTCGAGCTCCGGCCAGCCGGAGGTGTCCTCGACGGCCGGATCCTCACCGGCGGCGGCGCCCTCCGGACGCAGCCGCACGCCGCCGTCGTGATCGTTGTCGACAACGAGCGCCACCGCGGTGTCTGGCATGGCGAAGACCAGGTCGTGCCGTCCGCCAGCGGGCAGGCGAAGTCCCACATCACGAACCTCGCCAGGTTGGTTTAGATCCCGGCCGTCGACGCCGTCACCCGGAAGGGCGTGCCGGCCAGCGTGAACCGGTGTGGATCCGAGTCGGTGTTGATCAACCGCAACCGCACGGGCGTACCGGCTGGCGCGGTGTGTTCGGTACGCCGTCCTGACCGGCGATCACCACGGTGCCGTCGAATGTGTGCACCGGCAGAGTCAGATCCAGGTGCTGTGGGGGAGCGGGCTCGTCCGCCTGCTGCGTGTCGCGTGGTGTCACGACGAGGGTCCCGTACAGCCCCTTGCGCACGCCACGGTGTGAGGCCTGGTGGGTGTGGTACCAGTAGGTTCCCACCTGATCGGCGCGGAAGCGGTAGACGAACTCCTCGCCGGGTGCCACCACGTCCTGGGTCACGCCCGGTGCGCCGTCTTCACCACACGCCACGTCGTAGCCGTGCCAGTGCAGGGTCACTCCGTCGTCGATGTCGGTGTTGCGCAGCGTCACCTCGATCATATCGCCGACGGTGGCGGTGATCGGCGGACCGGGGGCCCGGCCGTTGTAGGTCCATGCCTGGATCTCAGGTCCCGATGGGAGCCGGACGGTGGCGGTCTGCGCGGTGAGTACGTACTGCCGCCTCGTGCCGCCCGGCGCCGGTGCGTCGGCCCCCCACAGGTCGGCCACGGACACGGCCGCTCCGGAGCTGGACGACCGCCCGGGACCGCCTCCGGTGGCGACGGATTCAGCCGGCCTGAACAACAGGCCGACGCCGGTTGTGCCGGTACTCGCCACGACTGCTCCCCCCGCCAAGCTGATGAACCGGCGGCGCGAGAATCCGGGCTTTCCGTTCGGTGCCTGTATGGGAGCGATGTCGGCGTCGCCGGTGGGGTCGGCCGGCGTGGCTGCGACGCGCGCGGTCAGCAGTGCGGCCGCGCAGACGAGGGAACTGGCGATCAATGCGGTGCTCCAGGTCAGGGGGTACCCGGCCAGGAAGGTCACCACGAGCCCGGCCAGGGCCGCGTATCCGGCGGTGAGCAGCAAGACCACGCTGCTTGCCGGTATCCCGTCGCCCGTCGCCCGGCTGGCGAGTGTCCCGGCTTCGGGCGCGCGCCTCGCCGCCGTGAGCAGCCGCGGGCCGGCGATCAGGACGGCGGCCACCCCGGCGGCTGCCAGCATCGGCAGGCCCAGCAGCACCTTCTCCTGCACGAACCACCAGCCCCGAGCGGCCAGCATCGCCACCGTGGTCATCCGGGCAAGGGTTACCAGCACCGCCGCAGCGAGAAGGCCGAGCGCCAGCCGGGCGCGCCGGAAGGCGACAGCGACGCCGGCCGTGAGCCATGCGGCGACGCTCAGCAGCGCGACCGCATGGTCCACGATGATCAACTGACCCGTTGTCATGACGCCGGCTGAGCCGATCCGGTTGCTGGTCCGGGCATCCCCGCGTCGTCGCCCGCGCCGGCCGGTCGATCGGTCACCGCGGGCCCCGGCAGCGCTCGCGCCTGCCGGACGATGATCCCGACCACGGCCATGATGACCAGACCGTTGACCGCGTGCAGACCGAAGACGAGCTGGCCGACCGTTGCGCTGTCCCCGTCGTCGAACGCCTTGGCGAGTTGCGCGATGACAACCTGGACCACGGTCAGCCCAGCGACCAGACCGGCCATCCCGACCAGTCGTCCTGGCATCCGGGCGAGCGCGGCGACGATTGCCATCAGGACCGGCAAGAGGAAGATCACGTACCCCAGCGCGCGATGCGGCCGGAAGGACTCGTCGTTGGGCGCGGTGCTGAATGCGCCGCTCCCGGCAAAGTAGAACTGTGCTACGACGGCCAGCATCAGCAGGATCGCCAGGCCAGCAAATACTCTCCGCACAATGTGCTCCTTCTGGTTGGGTGAGTCACGAGATGTGATTCGGGCGTCGTCGCCCTGTGGACGACGGCTCGTGGCCGACTGTGACAGCTGGCCGTCGTACGGGCGGGCCGCTGCCGGGGGATGGCCGGTAGACGCTGTCTGCCTCACCGGGACGGGAGCAGTTCCGCCTCATCGATGGGGCGCAGGAACGTATCGGGCGGTCCTTCGACGTGCAGCTGGGGCAGGCGCCGCTCCATGACGCGAGGAAGCCACCAGTTGCTGCGGCCGAGCAGGTGCATGATCGCCGGCACGAGCAGCATCCGGACAATGGTCGCGTCCACCAGGATGGCCGCGACCATGCCCAGCCCGAAGACCTTGATGAAGACCTGGTCACTCGGGACGATCGCCGCGAAGACAACGATCATGATGGCTGCGGCGGCGGTGATCACCCGTCCGGTGCTGGCCAGTCCGGTGACGATGGCCCGGCTGTTGTCCTGGGTACGCACCCACGACTCTCGCACCCGGCTGATCAGGAAGACCTCGTAGTCCATGGAGAGGCCGAACAGCAGCGCGAACATGATGACCGGGACGAACGCGGCCATCGGGGTGGCGGTGTCGATGCCGACCAGCCTGCCGGCCCAGCCGCCGTCGAGGAAGAAGGCCACCACCCCGTACGCCGCCGCCACCGACAGCAGATTCATCACGGCAGCCGTGACCGCGATGACGACGCTGCGGAAGGCCACCAGCAAGAGGAGCATCGACACGACGACGACGCCACCGATGAGCAGCGCGAGCCGGTTGGCGATCAACGCGTTGAGATCGATCACCGCCGCGGTTGCGCCGCCGACATGTACTTCTGTGCTGGTGCCCTTGGTCGCGGCCGGGATCACGTCGTCGCGCAAGGTTTGGACGAGGTCTTCGGTGGCGGCCTCCTGCGGTCCGGTGGTGGGCACGACGGTGATCAGCGCCGTGTCACCGGCAGGATCGAGCCGTGGCGGCGATACCGCTGCGACTCCCGCCGTGCGGCCGAGCTCGGCTTGTAGCCGCTGGAGGGCCGCGTCGCCTTCGGCTGGCGACACCTCCGCCGCGACGAGCAACGGCCCGTTTTCGCCGGGGCCGAATCCCTCGGCCAGCATGTCGTACGCCTGCCGATTCGACGTATCCTCGGGGTCGTTGCCTGCGTCGGGGAGACCGAAGTGGACGCCGAGGAACGGCGCGGCCAGCACCAGCAGCAGAGCGACACTCGTCACGATGGCGAGTACGTTGTGTCGCTGCACCAGCCGGCTCCAGTGCGCCCAGCCGGCCGCTGGCACCAGGTGGCCGTCGGCGGAGATCTGGGCGGTACGGCGCCGTCCCAGCGGCACCCGGAGCCGGTCGATGCGCCGCCCCAGGTAGCCCAGCAACGCGGGAAATAGTGTGATGGCGGCGACCATCACGACCAGGGTCGCCACCATGGTGACGATGGCGGTGCCGTTCATGATGGACAGGCCCACCGCGAACAGCCCTGACATGCTCACCATGACCGTGCCGCCGGCCACGAGGACCGCACGGCCGGCGGTGTCGAGCGTCGCTGCGGTTGCCGCTTCGGGGTCGAGTCCCACCGCCCGCCATTCGCGGAACCGGGTCACCAGCAGCAGCGCGTAGTCGATGCCCAGGGCGATGCCCAGCGTCATGCCGATGATGGGCGCGAAGTCGGGCACGTCCACCACGGCCGCCACGACGCCGACCAGGCTGGCGCTCACCGCCAGCGCACCGATCGCCATGGCCAGTGGCAGCCCGGCCGCCACCACCGACCCGAACATGATCAGCAGGATCGCCGCGGCCGCGAGCAGCCCGATCAGCTCGGATCCCGACCGGGTCGCCTCGGCGAGTTGCACGGCCCGTCCACCGAGCGCGATCTCCAGCCCGTCGCCCTCGGCCGCCTCGGCGGCGGCCAGCAGCCGTTCGGTGTCTTCGACCGGCATGTCGTTGGGGTTGGTGACATCGAGATAGACGCGTGCGGCGAGCGTCCGGCCGTCCGGCGCGATGGAGCCTTTGGCGGAGTACGGATCCTCGACCGACGCTACGTGCGGCACGCGTCCCAGCTCGCCGAGCAGCGCGCTGACGCCACGTCGCACCTCGGCGCTGGTGACCTCGTCCGCACGCACCACCACCCGCACCGTGTCGCCGGACTGGGCCGGGAACCGCTCTCCCAGCAGGCGCTGTGCCTGCTCGGAATCCGAGCCCGGCGCGGAGGAGGCGTTTGCGAACTCGCCCCCGAAAGCCATCGACAGCCCGAAGGCGATGACGAGGCCCACGGCCCAGGCGATCAGCACTCTTCCCCGCCGGCGAAAGGCCGGGCCCGCGAGTCTGCCCAGCGGTCCCGGCCGCGGTGCGTCGGGTGACCGTTGGCGATTGTCGCGGGCGGGCACCGCATCAGTCATTGGAACCGTAATTGGTTGATTCACGGAAGCGATCGTCGCGTCGCCGACCCGAGCGCGTCCTCGGGCAGCGGATGGCAGTTCCTACGCAGATTTGCGTAGGCGGCCCGCACCTGGTCACGCCCGTCGTCGTAGCCGGTCACCCGGGCGCGGCCACTATCATCGCAACATGAAACGCCGAGCGGCGCCGTTCCGCCTGCCTGTCCTGGCCCAGGACGTCCTGCTCGGACTCTTCGTCGCCGTGATGCAGGTTCAGGGCACCGCCGCGAAACCTCCAGAGGTGGGGTCGCGGCCGCTGGCCGATCTCGGGCACCTGGGGTACGTCCTGCTGATCGTGAGTGGCCTGGTGCTGGCCGTGCGCCGCCGCTGGCCGGTGCCGGTGTTCATCACGGCCGCTCTCGCCAGCCTGGTGTACTTCGGCGTCGACTTCCCGGATGGGCCCGGCTGGCTCGGGCTCTTCGTCGCCCTGTACACGCTGACCGCCTACGGCGATGGGCGCCGGTCCCTGGTGACAGCCGGCGTGGGTATCACCGCGCTGACCATCGGCTGGCTGGTCGCGGCGGCCGACATCGAACCGCGGGAGGCCATCGGGTGGGTGTTCTTCCGGATCGGGGCGTCGGTGATGAGCGCTGCCCTTGGTGAGTCCGTCCGATCCCGGCGGTTCATCGCAGCCGAAGCGCAGGAGCGTGCTGAACGGGCTGAACGGACTCGGGAGGAGGAAGCGCGTTCGCGGGTTGACGCCGAGCGGCTCCGGATCGCGCGGGAGGTCCACGACACCGTCGCCCACGCCATCGCGATCATCAACATCCAGGCCGGTGTCACCGCGCACGTGCTCGACAAGCGGCCGGAGCGGGCGCGCGAGACACTGGTGGCCATAGAGCAGACGAGCTCCCAGGCGTTGCGGGAGATGCGGGCCATCCTCGGCGTGCTTCGTGATTCCCACGACGGGCGAGTGCCGCACCCGGGCCTGGAGCAGATCGACGAACTCACCGCGAAGGCGCGCGATGCCGGACTCGACATCAAACTCGAGGCGACGTCGCCAACGTCGCCACCGCCGAGCGCGGTGGGCGGTGCTGCCTACCGAATCTTGCAGGAGTCGATCACCAACGTGATCCGCCACGTCGGACCGACCCGGGTGACCGTAGCGCTGAACTATGGAACCGATGTCTTGGAGATCCGTGTGATCGATGAGGGTCGCCGGCACGCACCGGGTGATGACGCCCCGGGCCCGCACGTACCAGCCAAGCATCCGACCAGCAACGGCACCGGCAGCTCAGCCGAGCTGGGCAGCGGGATCCTAGGAATGCACGAGCGCTGTCAGCTGTTGGGCGGGGAACTGGTGGCCAGGGCCCTGCCGGGCGGCGGGTTCGAAGTCAAGGCACGTCTGCCCCTGGCGCCGACCGGAACGGCGCACCTATGACCGCGGCAGCCGCGTCGTCACCTGGCAGCGCTCCGATTAAGGTTCTGCTCGCCGACGACGAGGGTCTTGTGCGATCCGGCTTCAAGGTTCTGCTCGACCTCGAAGACGACATCACGGTGGTGGGGGAAGCTACCAACGGTGCCGAGGCCGTGGAACGAGCCCGTGCCATCCGGCCCGACGTCGTGCTCATGGACATCCGCATGCCGAAGGTGGACGGGATCCAGGCCACCAGCCAGATCGCCAAGACGTCCGGACTTCAACAGGTCCGAGTCCTGATCCTGACCACCTACGAAACCGACGCTTACGTCTTCGAGGCACTGCAGGCCGGCGCAAGCGGCTTCCTGCTCAAAGACGCCGGACCGGCCGAGCTCCTACACGCCGTCCGGGTCGTCGCCGCCGGAGACGCGTTGCTCGCGCCGCGGATCACCCGACGCCTCATCGCCCAGTTCACCGCGCAACGAACAGCCACCCAGGCAGGGGAGAACCGACTGGCTGTGCTGACGCAGCGCGAGCGGGAAGTGCTAGCCCTGGTGGGACAGGGCCTGAGCAACGACGAGATCGGCGCCGAGCTGTTCCTCAGCCCGGCGACCGCCCGCACCCACGTCAGCCACGCAATGGGGAAACTGGGTGCACGCGACCGCGCGCAACTGGTCGTCATCGCCTATCAGACAGGGCTGGTCAGCCCGTAGAGTCCGCGCTGACTCTCAACCCGACCAGGACGACGCTGCGCACCTCTGCCCGGTGGCCGGCGTGCAATACGCCACCTCGGGCACGACGGACAGGCGTCGAGGTCGATTCCCAGCTCCGTCGCGCCCCCGCTGGGATGGCCCCTGGGCGAGCCGACGGTGGCTTCACATTCACGGCGATGACCGTGGTCGGGGGATGGGCGCGCTCCCCTGACTCGTGGCGGCCTCGACGGTCCCATACGGGCTCCCGGCTCCATCGGCAGATTTCCGCCAGGTGCGGCGCGGCTTCGACGATGTCACCTGGCGCCCACGACGCTGCTGAAGAACACCATGACCGTCGCGAGCCTGCTGATGGTCGGGCTGTTCGTGGCCCTGATCGGCAGCGGCATCGGTTGGTGCTGGTCACGGGCGGCCCCTGGTTCGTCTGGCTGCAGCGGGTGCACCGCTGGGCCACGTACCGCATCACGCCGGTACTCATCGGACACATCGTCATCGCTGACGGCTTCCCGCCCGGGTACCGCGGCGTGGCCCGAGCCATGCACCTCGGTGGCCTGTCCAGGCACCCGCCAGCACGCGCAGTGAGTGGAAGTGCTCCCGGGCCCGTTGCCGGGCCTCGAACTCCTCGGCGTTCACGGCTTTCAGCCTTCCATCGGCTCGACCTGGAACCCGCCCCTGCCGTCGAACCGGACTTCGTACAGCCGGTCGAATCCATCGGCCTGCCGAGGGCGTCGGAGCCGCTTGAGCGTGTCATACAGCCCAACGTCCGGCACCCGGG
>NZ_JAEVHJ010000302.1:0-8390 GCF_016802855.1 Micromonospora sp. ATA51
CAGACCGGCCTTCTTCGTCGCCGCGATGATCGCCTCCGCGTTGGCGGTCTGCTCGTCGTTCAGGTCAATCTTCGACTGGGCGCCCTGCACACCATGCGGAATCAGCTTCGAGCTGTCCGGCTTGTCAGCCTGCACCGCCACGGCGGCGGGCTTGGCGGTGACGGGGCCGGTGTCGGCGTGCGCGGCGATCGGACCGGCGAACACACCACCGGTGAAAGCCAGACCAGCAATACCGAGAACGCTCTTACGCAGCATCGTGTTCATGACAAAGCTCCTTGGGGGGTTGGCGCACACCCGGTGGGGGCCGGGACATGCGCAAGCACCGTCAGGCGCTCAAAAAGAGTGCAAGGGGGAAAGTCTCTGCCCGGTGCCAGCCGCGGGGCGGGGGGCCTCTTCGCGGCGCCGGGACCATGTGTAACGACCACCGGCCCACCATCATTCCCGGGGGCCCGACCATCCGACCCGGTCGAGCGGGCCAGGTACTCGGTCGTACGCGATGTATAACGACCCCGGGCCGGCCACGATTCCGCGCTGAGGATGCCGCCGGTCACACCCAGAACCGGACATCTCGGCCAGACCGCACGGGCCGTCTCACGCCGACCGCCAAGATCCACACAACCTGCGGCGCACCGCGTATCACCACCCGGAGACACCGAGCTGCCGCAACCCGCGACGATCTCGCCCAGAACACGACCTCTCAACACCCGCCAGGCACCAACCTTCCGCAACCCGTGACGACCTCGACGGGACACGCGAACCGCCCGACCGGGGACGCACGGGCGGACCGGGACCACGTCAGGGGTGTGGCCCGCCGTGACCGGCGCAGGGATCAAGCCTGACCGCCCGGAGCCGGTCACGGCGGGCCACACCCCCCACCGCAACCAACCACGCACCGCAACGCACGACCCGCCGCCTGGAGAGCGGAGGTCCCCAGCGACCGGTTCAAGCGTCCCAGCGCGGGTAGCAGTCCGATGGACGGCACCAAAGAGGGGACATTCAGGCATGAAGGCACCGACCTGGCAAGGCAAGCGTGACGTCCGGGTCGAGGACGTCCCGGACCCCAGGATCGAGGAGCCGACCGACGCGATCCTCCGGATCACCTCCACCGCCATCTGCGGCTCCGACCTGCACCTGTACGAGGTGCTCGGGCCGTACCTGAAGCCCGGCGATGTCCTGGGGCACGAGCCGATGGGCATCGCCGAGGAGGTCGGCCCGGGGGTGACCCGGCTGAAGGTGGGCGACCGGGTGGTCGTCCCGTTCAACATCTCCTGCGGCTCGTGCTGGATGTGCGCGCGGCAGCTCTACGCCCAGTGCGAGACGACGCAGGTCACGAGCGAGGGCAAGGGCGCCGCGCTGTTCGGCTACACCTCGCTCTACGGCTCCGTGCCAGGCGGGCAGGCCGAGTACCTGCGGGTCCCGCAGGCCCAGTTCGGCCCGATCAAAGTCCCCGAGACCGGCCCCGATGAGCGCTGGCTACACCTCTCCGACATCCTGCCCACCGCCTGGCAGGCGGTGAAGTACGCGGACACCCCGCGCGGCGGCACCCTCGCCGTCTTCGGGCTCGGCCCGGTGGGGCAGTTCTGCGCCCGGATCGGCCGGCACCTCGGCGCCGACCGGGTGATCGGGCTGGACCTGGTGCCGGAGCGGCTGGAGATGGCCCGCCGGCACGGCATCGAGGTGCTCGACGTGTCGGCCCTGGACGACGTCCCCGGCGCGCTGATCGACCTGGTCGACGGGCGCGGCCCGGACGCGGTGATCGACGCCGTCGGCATGGAGGCGCACGGCGCCCCGCTGGGCAAGGTTGCGCAGACGGCCGCCGGGCTGCTGCCCGACAAAGTGGCGCAGACGATGACCGACAAGGCCGGCGTCGACCGCCTCGTCGTGCTGTACGCGCCGGTGAAGGCGGTCCGCCGGGGCGGCACGGTCTCCGTCTCCGGCGTCTACGGCGGCGAGCGGGATCCGATGCCGTTGGTGGAAATGTTCGACCGGGGCATCCAACTGCGGATGGGGCAGTGCCACGTGAAGCGCTGGGTGGACGAAATCATGCCGCTGCTCGCCGGCGACGACGACCCGCTCGGGGTCGAGGACCTGCGTACCCACCGGCTGCCGCTGGAGCAGGCGCCGCAGGCGTACGAGATGTTCCAGAAGAAGCAGGACGGCTGCGTCAAGGTCGTGCTCGCGCCGTGACCCGGACGGTGGTGATCACCGGCGCGACCAGCGGGATCGGCCGGGCGGCGGCCCAGGCGTTCGCCGGGCGCGGGGACCGTCTGGTCCTCGCGGCCCGCTCCCCCGCCACCCTCGCCGAGGTACGCGAGGAGTGCCGGGCCACCGGCGCGCCGGTGCTCGCCGTACCGACCGACGTGACCATGCCCGACGCGGTGGACGGGCTGGCCCGCGCCGCGCTGGCGGCGTTCGGCGGCATCGACGTCTGGGTGCACACCGCCGCGGTGATGGCGTACGGACGGTTCGACGAGGTGCCCGAGCGGGTCTTCGAGCAGGTGGTCCGCATCGACCTGCTCGCCGCCGCGGCGGTGGCCCGGGTGGCGTTGCGGCACTTCCGGGCCGCCTCGGCGGGCACCCTCATCCTCACCGGCTCGGTGCTCGGGCACATCACCGCGCCCTACCTGAGCGGCTACGTCGCCGCCAAGTGGGGCCTGCAGGGGCTGGGCCTGGCTTTGCAGCAGGAGGCTCGGGAAACCCCCGGGGTGCACATCTGTCTGGTCAACCCGGGCAGCGTCGACACCCCGGTCTACCGGCAGGCGGCCAACTACCTCGGCCGCTCGGCCGGCCCCCGCTGCCGATCACCACCCCGGAACGGGTGGCCCGGGCGATGGTGGACTGCACCGACCGGCCGCGCCGGGAGGTGTCGGTGGGCCGGCTCAACGCGGTGATGCGGTTCGGTTTCACCGTCCTGCCCGGCGTGTACGACCTGCTGGTCGGACCGCTGATGCGGCGGGCGGGGCTGTGCGACCGGCCGGTGGCGCCGCACGACGGCATCGTGTTCACGCCCAACCCGGCCGGCGAGTCGGTGCGCGGCGGCTGGCTGCCGGACCTGTCGCAGGTGGTCCGCTCGGTCGGCGGGATGGGCGCTACGGTCGGTTCGGCGGTCCGGCGCCGGCCGGGCTGAGCGCGAGGGCGCGACGGCTTCGGGATGGCTACCGTGTACTGCGGAACACGGCGGAGGGGACGACGATGGGCGAGACAGCGGATCGGGCGGTAGAGCGGGCGCTCGGCCGCCGGCTGTGGCGGATGGCCGGAATGGCGGCGCTGGCCGGGGTGGCCTGGGTGGGGCGGGACGTCCCGGCGCAGCTCGGCGGCCGGCTCACCGGCGCGCGGGCGGAGCGGGCGGCCCGCTCGCCACGGTTCCGCGACGGCACCTTCCACAACCCGTCGAGCACCCGGACGATGGTCGCGGACCCGGGCCGCAACCTGGTCAAGGAGCTGATCTTCGGCAAGCAGAAGCGGCGACCCGACGGCGGGGTGCCGCTCTTGCGCCCGTCCGCCGCGCCCGCGTCCGACCCGGCCCGGGAGCTCAACGTCGTCTGGTACGGCCACGCCTCGGCGCTGATCGAGATCGAGGGGCACCGGGTGCTGGTCGACCCGGTCTGGAGCGGCCGGTGTTCCCCCTCGGCCCTGGTCGGCCCGCGCCGGATCCACGAGCCGCCGGTACGCCTCGACGAGCTGCCCCCGGTGGACGCCATCCTGATCTCGCACGACCACTACGACCACCTGGACCTGGCGACGGTACGCGGGCTGCTGGCCCACCAGTCGGCGCCGTTCCTGGTGCCGCTGGGCGTCGGCGCCCACCTCGACCGGTGGGGCGTGCCGGAGGAGCGGATCGTCGAGCTGGACTGGTCGGAGAGCCACCGGGTGGGCGGCCTGACCATCACCGCCACCGCCGCCCAGCACTTCTCCGGCCGGGGGCTGCGCCGCGACGGCACGCTCTGGAGCTCCTGGGTGGTGGCGGGCGCGCACCGCAAGGCGTTCTACACCGGCGACTCCGGCTACTTCGACGGGTACGCGGAGATCGGCGCCGAGCACGGCCCGTTCGACGTCACGCTGATGCAGATCGGCGCGTACGACCGGGCCTGGCCGAGCATCCACATGTTCCCGGAGGAGGCGGTCGCCGCCCACCTCGACCTGCGCGGCGGGCTGTTCCTCCCGGTGCACTGGGCGACGTTCAACCTGGCCCTGCACGACTGGGCCGAGCCGGTCAACCGGCTCTGGTTGGAGGCGAAGGCCCGGGACGTCCGGCTGGCGGTGCCGCGGCCCGGCGAACGGGTGGTGGTGGACGACCCGCCGGCCGTGGACGGCTGGTGGCAGGCGATCGCCTGAGCGGTCCGGCCCGGCCGGGTCGGCTCAGAGGACGAAGGCGTCCGTCCAGAGGGCGCCGGAGCGGCCGGAGAGGGCGTCCAGCATCGCCACCGCCTGGCCGTCGGTGAGCTGGGCGACGAAGTCGACGATGGCCCGGCCGCGGGCCCGGCCGATCCGGTCCTTGGTACGCGGGTGCAGCTCCGCCTCGGCCAGCTCCACCAGGTCGTGCAGCCGGCGGGGCAGCCGGGACTCCTCCTCCGGGTCGAGCAGCCACTCCCAGAGCGCCTCGACCAGGGTGCCCAGCAGCCGGGCCTGACCGCGCTGGTGCAGGGCCAGGTCGGGGCGGGCCAGCACGAACCGGTGGTGGACGAACTTGAGCACCTGCACCTCGTGCCACTGCGCCTCGGCCAGCAGCACGTACCCGGAGCGCGGGCCCGGCTCGGGGGTGACGGTGATCGACTCGACGAACCGGGTGGACCAGCGGGCGGAGAAGCGGGCCACGTACTGCTCCGCCTCGATCGAGCCGTCGAAGGGCAGCGCGAGCAGCCCCTCCACCAACTCCTCGCGGACGTGCTCGACCGCGGCGGCGAACGCCTCGTCGTCGGCGATCCAGGCGTCCTTGCGGTGCAGTTGCCGGCGCAGCCGCTCGATTGCCGCGCCGGGCCGGCGGGCCGCGGCGGCCAGGGCGGCGTCGGTGATGGCCCGGAAGTGCCCGCTCTCCCGCTGCCAGGCCATCAGCTCGGCGGCCACCGCGCCCTGCTGGAGCACCCCGACCCGGTAGAAGTCCTCCACGTCGTGGATGGCGTACGCGATGTCGTCGGCGGTGTCCATGATGGACGCCTCGGGGGTCTGCTGCCAGTCCGGGATCCGTCCGGCGAACGGCTCGCGGGCCTGCCGCAGGTCGTCCACCTCGGTCCGGTACGCCCCGAACTTCGCCGACCCGCTCTCCGGGTCGTCCGGTGGCGGGGTGGCGCCCCGGGGTGCCGGGTCGAGGTGACGCGGGTGCGGGTCCGGGTGATCCAGCCGGGTCCACGGGTACTTCAGCATCGCCGCCCGCACCGCGGCGGTGAGGTCCAACCCGGTGGTCGCCGCGCCCCGGATCTCGGTGCTGGTCACGATGCGGTACGACTGCGCGTTGCCCTCGAAGCCGTCGGCCAGGCCGAGCCGCTGCCGAGCCAACCGGTCCAGCACCCGCTCCCCCAGGTGCCCGAAGGGCGGGTGGCCGAGGTCGTGGGCGAGCGCGGCCGCCTCCACCACGTCCGGGTCGCAGCCACCGAGCTTCTCCAGCAGGGCGCGGTGCTGCTCGTCGGCGGTGAGCCGCTCGGCGACCGCCCGGGCCACCTGGGCCACCTTCAGGCTGTGGGTGAGCCGGTTGTGCACCAGCAGGCCCGAACCACCCGGGCTGACCACCTGGGTGACCCCGTTCAGCCGGGCGAAGAAGGGCGAGGCCACGATCCGGTCCCGGTCGGCCCGGAACGGGCTGGCGGCAAGGTCGCCGAGGGCCCGGGCGCTGCCGCCGAAGAGCCGCCGCGCCCGCGGGTCGGCAGGTGGTTCCATGATCGCCACGCTAGCGCAGCCGGCCGGCCTGCGGCGACGCGTCCGCCCATGCTGCGCCGGCGCGGGCGGCGGGTGCGGCGCGGCCGGTGACCGACGGAACGGCACAATGCACTGCGGAACCCACCGGAAAAGGCGGATCAGATCGTGACCCAGTCTGTGCACCAGCGGATCGCCGACGAGCTCGGCGTCGCCGAACGGCAGGTACGCGCGGCCGTGGAGCTGCTCGACGGCGGCGCCACCGTGCCGTTCATCGCCCGCTACCGCAAGGAGGCCACCGGCCTGCTCGACGACGCCCAGCTGCGCACCCTCGAGGAGCGGCTGCGCTACCTGCGCGAGCTGGACGAGCGGCGCGCCGCGGTGCTGGAGTCCATCCGGAGCCAGGGCAAGCTCGACGAGGCCCTGGCAGCCCAGCTCATGGCCGCCGACTCGAAGTCCCGGCTGGAGGACATCTACCTCCCGTACAAGCCGAAGCGGCGGACCCGGGCGCAGATCGCCCGCGAGGCCGGGCTGGAGCCCCTGGCCGACACGCTGCTGGCCGACCCGGGGCAGGACCCGCGTGGGACGGCCGCCGGCTACGTCGACGCCGACAAGGGCGTCGCCGACGCGGCCGCCGCGCTGGAGGGGGCGCGGAACATCCTCATCGAGCGGTTCGCCGAGGACGCCGACCTGATCGGCACGCTGCGCGAGCAGATGTGGTCGCGGGGCCGGCTGGTCTCCCGGGTACGCGACGGCCAGGAGGCCGCCGGCGCCAAGTTCGCCGATTACTTCGACTTCGCCGAGCCGTACACCCGGCTCCCCTCGCACCGGATCCTGGCCATGTTCCGGGGCGAGAAGGAGGGCGTGCTCGACCTGACCATGGACCCGGAGGGCGAGGGCGACTCGGACGCCGTGGTCACCGGCCCGACCCGCTACGAGGCGGCCATCGCCGGCCGGTTCGGCGTCAGCGACCAGGGGCGGCCCGCCGACAAGTGGCTGGCCGACACGGTGCGCTGGGCCTGGCGTACCCGGATCCTCATCCACCTCGGCGCGGACCTGCGGATGCGGCTGTGGCAGGCGGCCGAGGAGGAGGCCGTCCGGGTCTTCGCCACCAACCTGCGCGACCTGCTGCTCGCCGCGCCCGCCGGCACCCGCCCCACCATGGGCCTCGACCCGGGCCTGCGCACCGGCGTGAAGGTCGCGGTGGTGGACGCCACCGGCAAGGTGGTCGCCACCGACACGATCTACCCGCACGAGCCGCGCCGCCAGTGGGACGCCTCGGTCGAGACCCTGGCGAAGCTGGCCGGGGCGCACGGGGTGGAGCTGATCGCCATCGGCAACGGCACCGCGAGCCGGGAGACCGACAAGCTCGCCGGTGACCTGATCAAGCGGTATCCGCAGCTCAACCTCACCAAGGTGGTGGTCTCCGAGGCCGGCGCGTCGGTCTACTCCGCCTCCGCGTACGCCTCCCAGGAGCTGCCCGGGCTGGACGTGTCGCTGCGCGGCGCGGTCTCCATCGCCCGCCGGCTCCAGGATCCCCTCGCGGAACTGGTCAAGATCGACCCGCGTTCGATCGGCGTCGGGCAGTACCAGCACGACCTGTCCGAGGTGAAGCTCTCCCATTCGCTGGACGCGGTGGTCGAGGACTGCGTCAACGCCGTCGGCGTGGACGTGAACACCGCGTCCGCTCCCCTGCTCACCCGGGTCTCCGGCATCGGCGCCGGACTGGCCGAGAACATCGTGCTGCACCGGGACGCCAACGGCCCGTTCCGCACCCGGGCGGAGCTGAAGAAGGTGGCGCGGCTCGGCCCGAAGGCGTTCGAGCAGTGCGCCGGCTTCCTGCGCATCCCCGGCGGCGACGACCCGCTCGACTCGTCCAGCGTGCACCCCGAGGCGTACCCGGTGGTGCGGCGGATCCTGGCCAGCACCGGGCAGGACCTGCGCTCGCTGATCGGCCGGTCGACGATCCTGCGCGGGCTGAAGGCGACCGACTTCGTGGACGACACGTTCGGCCTGCCCACCGTCACCGACATCCTGCGCGAGCTGGAGAAGCCGGGCCGGGACCCCCGACCGGCGTTCAAGACGGCCACCTTCGTCGAGGGCGTGGAGAAGATCGGCGACCTGGTCCCCGGCATGCTGCTGGAGGGCGTGGTCACCAACGTGGCCGCGTTCGGCGCGTTCGTGGACGTCGGGGTGCACCAGGACGGCCTGGTGCACGTCTCGGCCATGTCGAACACCTTCGTCAAGGACCCGCGGGACGTGGTGAAGTCCGGCGACGTGGTCCGGGTCAAGGTGCTCGACGTGGACGTGCCCCGCAAGCGGATCTCACTGACCCTGCGGCTGGAGGACGAGGCGGCCCCGGGCGGCGGCCGGTCGTCCGGCGACGGTGGGCGGCGCGAGCGGGGCGGAGGGCGCCCCGAGCAGGGTGCGGCCCGGGGGGCCCAGGGCGGTACCCCGGGGGCGGTCAGGGTGGTACCCCGGGCGGCCAGGGCGGTAACCGGGGCGGTCAGGGTGGCGGGCGCGGTGACCGGGGCGGGTCCCGG
>NZ_JAEVHJ010000303.1:0-8339 GCF_016802855.1 Micromonospora sp. ATA51
GATGCGGGACCGGTTCGACGACAGCCGGGCCGGCCACCGTGATGGTCTCGGCGAACGGCACGGCGGCCTCTTCGAGGGCCTGGGAGACCTGGCCGAACGTGGCCCCGGTCGCCCGGGGCCCGTGTCCGGCCGCGTTGCCGCGCATCAGGCGTACGGCGCAGCGTCACCCCTGGACGCTCCCCGTGCCCCCCGGCGGCACGCAGCGCACGCGCGGGCACCACCCGGGGATGTGCCCGGCGCACGCTATGGAGCTGATGTCGCAAACGATTCAGCGCAGGTTCGCGCCGGGGCAGCACCGCACCGTTCCGAGCCCGCCGATGTCGCAGGACTCGGCGCCGGACGGTGCCCTGACCCCACGGCCTGCCGGGCACCGGGCCCGCCGATGTCGCAGACGATTCAGCTCCACAGGCGACCCGCACCGGTACCGGGTGCGGCCCGAGTCGGGCCGGGTGGCGGGCGGGCCGGTCCCGGCGCCGTCCGGCCATCTGCTACTCGACGGCGGTCAGCGCCGCCTCGAGCCGACGCCAGACGTGGCTGCGCCAGCCGCCGTCGAGCAGGGTGAACGTCCGGCGCTGCACCGGGTCGTCCGGGTCGAAGCCGGCGTGCTCGAGGAAGAGCCGGGTGCCCGCCCCTCGGGAGCGAGGGTCCAGGTGACCACGGTGTCCAGCCGGCCGCCTCGCCAGGCCCAGCGCAGCCGGCGCGGCGGGTCGATCTCCAACACCTCGCAGTGCACCACCCCGTCGAAGCCCTGGCCGGGCCGGGGCTGGGTGTGGAAGGTGAAGCGGTGACCCGGTAGGGGGCGGAAGTCGTTCGGCATCAGCCAGCGCGCCAACAGATCAGAATCGGTCAGCGCCCGCCAGACCTTGGCCGGTGGGTGGGCCAGGAACTGGTCCACCGCGATGGTCGCGTGATCACTCATCGGGCAGCCGGTCCAGCACGTCGCGCAGGTCGGCCAGGCGGGCGCGCCAGAACCGCTCGTACGGGCCCAGCCAGTCGGCGACCTCCCGCAACGGCTCCGGACGCAACGAGTAGAGCCGCTGCCGGCCGACCGGCTGCTCCACCACCAGCCCGGCGTCCCGGAGCACCTTCAGGTGCTCCGACAGGCTCGGGCGCCGCATGTCGAAGTGGTCGCGAGCCGCTGCACCGGTTGCTCGCCCCGCTCCAGCAGCAGCCGGAGCAGCTCCCGCCGGGTGGGATTGGCCAGCGCGGCGAAGACGTCCCCCTCAGACACGGGTCGACTGGAGCACGATGCCGTTGCCGTCGGGGTCGTCGAAGGTCGCGTACCGGCCCCAGGGGGCGGTCTGGATCCCGCCGTCGGCGAAGGCCACACCCCGGGCGCGCAGCGCGGCCACGTCGCCGTCGAGGTCGTCGGTCTCCAGCACGAGGCCCTTGAGCGAGCCGGGCGGCATGGTGGGGAACCAGGTGACCAGGGTCAGGGCGGTGGCTGCCCCCTTTGGCGCGACCTGCACCCAGCGGCCGCCGGGGCCCATCGGGTTGTCCCAGATCAGGTCGAAGCCGAGGACGTCGACGTAGAAGTCACGGGCCCGGTCCTGGTCGCTGACGGGCACGGAGACGAGTTGCACATGGGTCACGGTCATGCCCGCCACAATAGGTAGGAGATTTCCTACCAGTCAAGCCGGAAGAGGGCCGGCCGACCCGGGGGTCGACCGGCCCGCTCCGAGGCCCGAGGTCAGTTGGTCGGGTGACCCGGCTGCCCCTGCGGGTGGCCGTACTGCCCCTGCGGGTGGCCGAACTGGCCCTGCGGGACCGGGTGGCCCGGGTGGCCCGGGTGGCCCGGGTGGCCCGGGTGGCCCGGGTGGCCCGGGTGGCCCGGGTAGCCCTGCGGAGCCGGATAGCCCTGCGGCGCCTGCGGGGCCTGGCCGTACGGGCCGGGCTCCCCTCGGGCGCCGACCAACCCGGCGCGGGCTGGCCCGGGTGGCCCTGGGCGGCGACCTGGTGCGCCGCCGCCTGCTCCCTGGCCTCCTTGCGCGCCTTCACGGCCCGGACGATCAGCAGGATCGGCAGGATGAAGGCGTAGAAGAAGATCCGGTAGGTGCCGCCCTCGAAGAGGAACATCAGGTAGAAGCCGTAGCAGAAGAATGCCAGGCCGACGACGACGTTCAGAATCCGCGAGCCGGTGCCCTGCTCACGGATCGCGAGACCGATGACGATCATCGCGATGCCACCGAGCATCAGCAGAAGGGTGTAGAGAAGGAACATGTGATCCCCGTCAATCCGGTGAATGTGCCGGCCCACCATAGAGGAGCACCGGGAGACCCCGCTGCCCCGTTTGCTGTGGCGGCCGACACCTCACTTGAGCTGGCCCGCGGTCAGCCCGGCCTGGATCTGCCGCTGGAACGTCACGTACACCACCAGCACCGGGAGCACCGCGATGGCCAGGCCGGCGAAGAGCTGCGCGTAGTCGCCGGCGTAGCCCTGGTTGACGGCGAGCGCGTTCAACCCCTGGGCGAGCATCCACCTCGACTCGTCGCCCTGCATCAACACCTGCGGCAGCAGGAACTGGTTCCAGTGGCTGAGGAAGTTGAAGATGCCGACACTGATCAGTCCCGGTCGCGCCATCGGCAGCATCACCCGGAAGAAGAGCCGGAAGTGACCACAGCCGTCGATCAGTGCCGCCTCCGCGACCGAGGTCGGCAGGGTCCGGAAGAACGCCGTCAGGAAGAAGATCGTGAACGGCAGCGAGTACGCCGCGTACACCAGGATCAGGCCCGTCCAGGTGCCGAAGAGGCCGGCGTTGCGGACCACGAAGAAGAGCGGCACCAGGGCCAGGAAGACCGGGAACATCATCCCGCCGACGAAGAGGTAGTAGACCACCTGCCGGCCGCGGAACTCGTACCGAGCGAAGACGTACGCGGCCGCCGCGCCGAGCAGCATGGTCAGGGTCAGCGAGCCGGCCACCACCACCGCGCTGTTCAGGAAGTACTGGCCGATGTGCGCCTTCGTCCAGGCCCGCGCCCAGTTGTCGAAGCGCAGCGCGCCGGGCAGCCCCCACGGGTCGGCCAGGATCTCGCTGTTGCTCTTGAGCGAGCTGACGAACATCCAGGCCAGCGGCAGTATGGTCATCGCCGCCCAGAGCAGCAGGAAGGTGTGCGAGAACGCGTTCGCCACGCCCAGTTCCCGCCGCAGCGGCCGATCGGCATGCCGAGGTATGGGCTGACCGCCAGCCTTCTCAACGGCCGTGGCGCCGACGGCGGTCGCAGGGTCCGCCGTGCGGGACGGCGAGGTCTGGTCCGGGTTAGCAGTCACGCCGCTCCCTCCCCTCAGAAATGTCACAGTGGACTCGTAACATGGCGGGCGTGGGTGAAGCGGTGAGACGAGCGTTCAAGTACCGCTTCTACCCCACGCCGGACCAAGCGGAACAGTTGAGCCGCACCTTCGGATGCGTTCGCGTGGTGTACAACAAATCTCTCGAAGAGCGCACCCGGTTCTACAAGACCGAACGCCGTGCCATGAGCTTTGCAGAGACGTCTGCTGCGCTTACCCGCTGGAAGAAGACGGACGAGTACCCCTTCCTGAACGAGGTTTCGTCCGTTCCGCTCCAGCAAGCGGTCCGTCACCTGCAGACAGCTTTTGATTCCTTCTTTGCTAAGCGGTCTGGATACCCTCGCTTCAAAACCAGGCGGCGTTCCCGCGCTTCGGCTGAGTTCACGCGCTCCGCTTTCACCTGGCGGGATGGGCAGCTCACCTTGGCAAAGATGCGCCGTCCGCTGCGGATTGCCTGGTCGCGTCCGCTGCCTCCGGGTTCTGACCCGTCGACGGTTACCGTAAGTCGCGACGCCGCAGGCCGCTGGTTCGTCTCGCTTCGCGTCGAGGATCGATCGGTGAGACCACTGCCAGCCACTGACCGTGTCGTCGGCGTGGACGTGGGCCTGAGTGCGCTGGTCACCCTCTCCACTGGAGAGAAGGTTGCCAACCCGAGACATGCGGTCCCCGAGCGGAGGCGACTGCGAAAGGCCCAGCGAAGCCTGTGCCGTAAAGAGAGAGGATCCGCCAACCGCGAGAAAGCCAGGCTTCATGTCGCCAAGATCCATGCGCGGATCGCCGACCGCCGTCGCGACGAACTTCATAAGCTGACCACCCGACTCGTCCGCGAGAACCAAACGGTCGTGATCGAGGACCTCAGCGTCAAGAACATGCTTCAAAATCACAGCCTGGCAAGGGCAATCTCCGATGCTGGGTGGTCGGAACTGCGCTCGATGCTGGAATACAAGGCCCAGTGGTACGGCCGTAGCGTCATCGTAGTGAGCCGATGGTTCCCGTCCTCCAAGCGATGCTCCTCCTGCGGCCATTACGCCGAGCGGATGCCGTTGAACATCCGTTCTTGGACCTGCCGTTGTGGGGCAACGCACGACCGGGATGTCAATGCTGCTAAGAATATTCTCGCCGCCGGGCTGGCGGAGAGACAAAACGCCTGTGGAGGACCGGTAAGACCGGAACCGCGTACGCGGGGACGGCGCGGCCCGATGAAGCAGGAAGCCCGACGAGCGATCGCGGGGTCCGCCTCCGAATAGGGCGGAATATGTCAAGAGAACTCGATCCGATCGCGCCGGGCGGCCCGCAGCGCCAGCACCGCCACCGAGAGGGTAAGGAAGAACATCACCACGCCGATCGCCGAGGCGTACCCGAACTTGGTCTCGCTGCCGAACGCGGTGTCGTACATCCGGTTGCCGATCACGTCGGAGGAGAAGTTCGGGCCGCCGTTCGTCATCAGCTGCACCAGGATGAAGCCGTCCAGCGCGGCGATGGCCAGGTAGATCCAGGCCACCTGCACGGTGTCCCAGAGCAGCGGGATGGTGATCTTCCGCAGCATCACCGCCCGGGACGCGCCGTCGAGCAGCACCGCCTCGTAGATGTCGCGCGGGATGGCCTGCATGGCCGCGCCGAAGAGCACCACGTAGAACCCGACGTTGCTCCAGACCATCACCGCCAGCACGCACCAGAAGGCGAACCGGGGGTCGCCCAGCCAGGTCGGGGCGGGCAGGCCCACCGCCCGCAGCGCGCCGTTGAGCAGGCCGCTGTTCGGTGGTAGATCTCCTTCCAGAGCAGCGCGATGATCACCACCGAGAGCACCTGCGGGAAGAAGTAGACCAGCCGGTAGACCGAGGTGCCCCGTACCCCGGAGACCCCGGCCCGGCCCTTGCGGCCGCCCATGGTGAGCATGGTGGCGAAGAAGAGGCCGAGCGCGATGGTGAGCACCGGCACCAGGGCGAGCAGGATCGCGTTGTTCTTCAACGCGTTCCAGACGTAGCCGTCGTGCAGCAGGGTGCGGAAGTTGGCCATGCCGACCGGGTCGGCCTGCGCGGAATATCCCAGCCAGTCGGTGGTCGAGATCTGAAAGGCCTGGAGGTACGGCGAGAGCACGAAGACGCCGTACAGCACCAGCGGCGGCAGCAGGAAGCTGACGATCAGCGGGTATCTGCCATGTCGCACCGGGGCGACCCTCCCTGGTTTCGGGCGGTGGGGGCGGGACCGCCCGCCCCCACCGGGGACGTCACGCGGCCCGCTTGTACTTCTTGATCGAGCTGTCCTGGGCGATCGAGTCGGCGCCCTTCTGGCACTGGTCGAGGAACTCCGCCGGGGTGGACCGGCCGCTGAAGAACTCGCCGCAGGCGGCGTCGACGAGGTTGCGCTCCAGCTTGCGGTAGTAGTTGTTGTAGACCCAGTTGAAGCCGTTCGACCCGGACGCCTCCAGCGCCTTGACCACGGTGGCCAGCCCGAACGGCAGCTCGACGCCCTCGGTGGTGCCGGCCACCACGGTGAGGCTGGCGACCTTCTTCGTGAAGTCCTGGGCGCCCTTCTTGGACAGCATCGTCCGGAAGTACTCCAGGCCGCCGGCCACGTTCTTCGCCTTGGCCGGCACGATGAACGGCTCGCCGGCGGTGCCGCGGACCGCCTCGAACGGCAGCTTGTCGCCGCTGCCCAGGCTCGGCGTCGGGGCGACGGTCATGTTGAACCCGGCCGGGGTGACGTCCTTCTGCTCGCTCTCCAGCCAGGAGCCGCAGGAGATGAAGGCCGCCTTGCCCTGGCACCACGCGGTCTGCGACTGCTTGTGGTCGAGGCCCGGCGAGCCCTCCAGGATGTACTTGTCCTTGACGATCTGGTACCAGGCGTCGGCCGCGGTCTTCATCGCGTCGGACTTCCAGGCGTTCGGCTCGAGGTTGTCGATCGCCAGGGCGACCGAGGGGCCGCCGAGCTTGATCGCGGTGGAGATCAGTGGCCAGCTCATGTAGCGCGGGTGGATGCCCGCGTACGTCCAGGGGGCGATGCCGGCGGCCTTGATCTGCTTGCAGAGCGCGATGTGCTCGTCCCAGGTCTTCGCGTACTGCCAGTTGCGCTCGCTGAAGAGCTTGGTGGAGTGCCAGATGCCGTAGACGGTGTAGGTGTAGTTCATCACCAGGAACTTGCCGTCGTACGAGCCGACCTCGACGGCGCCCGGGAGCAGGGTGTCCTTGACGGTCTTGCCCGGGATGTCGAGGCTCGGCGCGGCGAGCAGCTCGCCGAGGTCGGCGAGGGCGTTCTGAGAGACCAGGCCGTTGGGGTCGATCTGCCCGGCGCCGGAGTTGTTCACCACGTCGGGCGGGGTGCCGTCGACGAAGCGCGGCTGGAGGGTCTTGTTGATCTCCTGCGTCGCGGAGTGCTTGATCTCGGCCTTCGGGTACTTTTCCTTGTACATGGCCTCGTGGGCCTTGGCGTACTCCTCGCCGAAGCCGCCGTTGAAGATCACCACCTCGAGCGGGGCGTCCTCCTTGACGCCGAGCGGGTTCTGCTCGCTCTTGGTGCCCTTGTAGGTGCCGGCGTCGGACTTGTCGTCGCCGCCGGAGGTGGCGCAGCCGGCGAGCAGGCCGGCGGCGGGGGTGGCCAGCAGACCGGCGGCGGCGCTGCGCCGCAGGATGTCACGCCTGTTCATCACATCTCCTCGGTTCGGGTACGGGCGGCCGCCGGGACTGGGGGATGGCGGCCGCGGCGTCGAGG
Source organism: Micromonospora sp. ATA51 (assembly GCF_016802855.1). Taxonomy (NCBI): domain Bacteria; kingdom Bacillati; phylum Actinomycetota; class Actinomycetes; order Micromonosporales; family Micromonosporaceae; genus Micromonospora; species Micromonospora sp. ATA51. The sequence goes on from NZ_JAEVHJ010000303.1 coordinate 6,994, forward strand.
CACGGGGGTGTCGTGTGTTGCTTGTCTTCAGTTCTCATAATCTTGCTGAAGAATTTCTACGACAGTGGGACGCGGACCACAAGACCCGGGGACCGAACCGTTATCACCACCGGCCGGCGCCGGCTGGCATAGCCTGGGCCCATGCGCCGCCTGCGGCAGCTCGCCGAGCGCACGCCGGCGGGGCGGGAGCGCTACGTCGACCTGCTCAGAGCGCTCGCCATCATCATGGTCGTCCTCGGTCACTGGGGCGTGACCGTCATCGGGTACGACCGGGCCGGCCGGCCCACCGGCCACTCCGCCCTCGGCGACCTGCCCTGGGCCTGGCCGCTGACCTGGGTGGCCCAGGTGATGCCGGTCTTCTTCCTGGTCGGCGGGTACGCCAACGCCGCCTCGCTGACCGCGCGCCGCTCCCGGGGCGGCGACGCCACCGGCTGGCTGGTCGACCGCAGCGCCCGGCTGGTCCGCCCGACCACCGCCCTGCTGGTCGTGCTGGCGGTCGGTGCGGCGGTCGCCCGGCTGCGCGGCGCCGAACCGAGCGAGATCCGCACCGTGGTCTGGTTCGCCACCATCCCGCTCTGGTTCCTCGTCGCGTACCTGATCGTCGTCCCGCTGACCCCGCCGATGTACGCGCTGCACCGTCGCTTCGGACTGGTCGTGCCGCTGGTGCTGGTCGGCCTCGTGGCGCTCGGCGACCTGGGCCGGCTGGTCGGCCCGGCCGGCCTGGCGACGGGGAACTACCTCTTCGGCTGGCTGGCCGTGCACCAGCTCGGCTTCGCCTGGTACGACGCCCGCTCGCCGGACACCCCGCGCCGCCGGCGGCTGCCCACCTCCCGGCGCACCGGGCTGGCGCTGCTGGCCGGCGGGCTGGTCGCGCTGGTGCTGCTGACGATCGTCGGGCCGTACCCGGTGGCGATGCTCAACGTGCCCGGCGAGCGGCTGGACAACGCCGCGCCGCCGAGCTTGGCGCTGCTCGCCGTCGCCACCGCGCAGCTCGGGCTGATCCTGCTGCTCCGGGCCCCGGCGCGCCGCTGGCTGCGCCGGACCGGCCCGTGGCAGGCGGTGATCGCGGTGAACTCGGTGGTGCTGACCGTCTTCCTCTGGCAGCTGACCGCCGCCGTGCTGCTGATCGGCCTGCTGGACGCCGTCGGCGTGCTCCCCACCTCCCGGGTCGGCTCGGCGGCCTGGTGGGCGTGGCGGGTGCCCTGGCTGCTCGCCCTGGCCGTGGTGCTGGCGGCGCTCGTCGCCGTCTTCGGCCGGATCGAGGCCCGCAGCCGCCGGACCAGCCCGGCCAGGTCCGACACCCGCGCCCCCGGCCGCACCGCGTCCGGCACCGACGGCACCGGTCC
>NZ_JAEVHJ010000304.1:0-8230 GCF_016802855.1 Micromonospora sp. ATA51
ACCCCCGCCTGACCACCCCACCCAACCCCCGCCGGACGGCCCCGTGTTGCCGGCCGGCACGGCGGGTCGCGGCAACAACTTCATGATCAACGCAACGGGGTGGGGTACGACAGCGCGCCCCCGGCCGCGGGGCCGGGGCGGCGCTGGGTGTCGGTGTGCAGGTCGCCTCTCGGCGAGTGGCACGACGCGGCTCCAGCCGAACGGTATTCCGCGAAGGCAATTTAGGTGAGGCCCGGGGACACTGGGCACACCGACGCTCTGCACAACGACCCGACCAGCCCCGGTGTTCCGGGCCGGGCCGTGTCCGCCGTCACCCCGCCCCCGGCGCCACGACCGGGGACGTTTGACCGATTCGGGCCCGGGTAGCTGATCGGCGTGACCGATGACGCACCCGTGACGGACCAGCCGGACACCCGGCAGGTCGACGAACTGCTCGACGACATCTACCACGGTCAGGAGCGGATCACTCAGGCGGTCATCTACCGCCGGGCGGTCGCCGCGGAACTCCCGGCGGAGCTGCTCTCCCGGATCGCCGCTCTTCCACAGGGCGAGTACTCGGTCGACGAGGCGGCCGACCTGCTCGGCGGCACCGTGGCGTGAGGACCGGCCGGCGACGGACCGGTACGGCGCCGGACAGTGTGCTGCGGCCCGGACGCCGCCGGAACCGCGCCGAGGACCCGGACGACGGAGAGGACAGTGCGATGACCGACCGCGACGCGGGGCACGAGCACATCGAGGCGCTCGGCCAGCCGCCGAAGGGACCGGATCCGGACACGGATCCCGACTTCTCGGGCGAGCACCAGGACACCGCGGTGGATGACGAGATCATCACCGGCGCGGACGAGGACGAGCGGGAGCCGGAGGCGGCACGCGGCTGGGCCGGCGAGGACCACGGGACCACCCCCACCTGATCGGGACGAGCGAAAGGGGCCGGCACCGACGCCGGCCCCTTTCGTCGTACGTCACTTCTCGTCGTGACCGCCCTCGGCCGCCTGCTGGGCGACCGCGTACCCCATCTGGAGGAAGTCGGAGGCGGCCACGGCGGTCAGCGCGGTGGCCACCAGCCGGGTAAGCCGGGGGGCCAGCACGAGTCCGCCGGTGAGCGCGGTGGCCACCCACACCGCCAGGCAGAACGGGCAGCTCAGCAGCTCGCCGATGGCGTGCCGGGTGGGGCTGCCCTGGTCGCGGACCTGCTCCATCACCTCGCCGCTGCCGATCGGGTGGTCGTAGCGGGTGAACGGGGCCCGCACCGGGCTGGTGACCGCGTCCTTGGCGAGCAGCCGGCTGAGCTTGTGGGTGGCGATCGAGAGCAGCACCACGTCGGCGGGGGCGGGTCGCTCCGGCACCGGCCGCCCGGTCGCCCGGACGACGCCGGCCAGGGCCGCGGTGACGGCCCCGTAGGTGCCCATCGCCACCAGGTACCCGCCCAGCGGCCGGTGCTCGTGCGGCGCGTACGCCTGGCGCAGCCGCCTCACCTTCTGCTTCAGACCGCTGGTGGTCACCCGGTCTCCTCGGTTCGTCATCGCCCAGCTCAGCCGGCGGTCAGGTTGTCGGCCACCTCGCGGGCGAGGTTGGTCAGGGTCTCGTCGGCCAGCCCGTCGGTGTCCCCGCCGGCCAGGTCCAGCCGGACCCGGGCGCCGCCGGCGTCGGCCGCCTCCACCTGGATCTCGGCCGACCAGCCGGGCGCGGAGTCGCTGCACCACCGGGCCCGCATCTGCTCGATGCTGATCACCTCCGGCCGCCGGTCGCCGTCCTGCCGCAGCGGCTCGGGCAGCCAGGCGGCGGCACGGTCCGGGTCGATGGCCGTGTTGAAGACCACCTCGGGCGGCGCGGACATGCCCCGTTCGACGTGCGCCCCCATCAGACGTCCCGCAGCCGGCTCGGGTCGACCTCGCGGCCCGGGTGCCGGGCGAGGTACTCGGTCTCCAGCTCCGCCGTGCGGCGCAGGTGGTGGGCGAGGGCGGAGTCGGCCGCGTGCCGCAGGGTGTCCAGCCGGGTGCGGTGCAGGCTCTGCATCTCCCGGATCAGGTCCTCATCGCCCAGCTCGGAGGGGTCCACCCCGAGCAACTCGCCGTCGACGTCGGCGGTCGCCGCGTTCCTGACGTGGTCGCCGTCCCACTCCGGCAGCCGCTGCTCCGGGCTGGCGTCACCGGTCCGGCGTACTGATTCGGTCATCGTCGCCCCCTCGTCTCGTTCGGGCTGGCGTCTAGACGGATGCCCAGCCGGGATGCCACCAAACCCCACCGACTACGACACCGCGTCGGAGAGGGCGGGTGGCCCCGGTACGCTCGGGGGCATGAAGCGGCTCTGGACACCGGCGTGGATCGCCCGCCACGTGGCCATGGTCGTGCTGGCCGTGGGCTTTCTCGGCCTGGGCTGGTGGCAGGTCACCCGGGCCGCCTCGGGCAACACGCTCAGCTTCGGGTACGCGATCGAGTGGCCGGTCTTCGCCGGCTTCGTGGTCTTCCTCTGGTGGCGTGAGGTGCGGCACACGCTGCGGGGCACCGACGCCGACCGGCCGACCGCGCCGCCGGCGACCGCCGGCTCCGACCCGGCCGCGGCCACCCCGGGGGTACGCCGGCCGGTGCGGGTGAGCCGGGTGCCGGTGCCCGCCGAGGGGGCCGACGACGACCTCGCCGAGTACAACCACTACCTGTCATGGTTGAACGCCAACCCGGGCGCGCGGCCCGGTGACTATCCCGGCTGAGGCCGGCGTGGAAGGACGGACGACGGTGGGCGGAGCCCTTACCCGGTACCGCGTGATCGCCTGGATCGTGGGCGTGGCGCTGGCGGTGCTGGTCCTGATCGGCATGCCGCTGAAGTACGGCTTCGACAACCCGACCGTGGTGGCGGTGGTCGGCACCGCGCACGGCTGGCTGTACATGCTCTATCTGGCCGCCACGTTCGACCTGTCCCGCCGGGCCGACTGGCCGCTGAAGCGAATGCTGCTGGTGATGCTCGCCGGCACGGTGCCGTTCGTCTCGTTCTACGCGGAGCGCCGGGTCAGCCGCTGGCTGACCGCCGAGCGGCCCCGGACGCCGGAGCCGGTCGCCGGCTGACCACCGGGCCGGGGGTCGGCGGCCGGCCCGGCGGTCAGCGGTTCGGGCGTGGCGGTCAGCGGTTCGGCCGCCACGGGTCGGCGGCGGCGAGCGGATCGCTCCACCCGCCGTGGCGGGCGCCCTCGCGGGCCCGTTGCAGCGCCCGGGTCACCTGGCCGAACTGCCGCTCGTCGTCGCTGCTGAACAGCAGCACCTCGGTGCCGCGGTGTCGGCCCCACAGCTCGTACGCGGGCGGCCGCCAGCGGTCGCCGAGCAGCACCAGCGCCAGCGGCAGCAGGCCGACGGTCCCCAACGTCAGGTACGCCCCGGCGGTGAGCCGCTGCAGCCCGCCGGTGAAGCCGAGCAGCACCCCGACGCCGCCGATCATGGCCGCGGTGACGACGACGGCGCGGACGGCGAGCCGGTCGTGCGGGCCGCGACTGGTCCGGAGCTGGGTCAGTTCGGCGATCGGCCAGCTGTTCCGGCCGACGGTGAAGCGCTCGCCGGTGACGACGATGCCGGGTCGCGCGTAGAGCAGGGTCGGGGTGACGCCCGTCGGCTTGGGCGAGCGGGGCGGGTGGGTGGCGGAGCCATCGGTCTGCACGGCGTCCTCCCAGGGCTGGCGCGCCGGGCTGTCTTTCGCCGCCGGTGAGCTGTGCCGATGCCGTCCGACGGGATTCCCGGCTCCGCGCTTCATTGTGTTGCGGCCGCGCCACCCGGACCTGCTGTTTTCCGCGTCCTCGGGGCGCCACGGCGGGCGGCGCATGCCGACAAACAGGATCCATTTCGGTCTTTGTCAGGATTTTGCGGAGCGGCCCCTGACGACATCCGCCCAGAACGACGAATCACCCGAACCGCCCGGAGCACGCGGACCGGTACGGGATGGCGACGGCTGGCGGGCGAAGCGGTCACGAAGCGTAACCCGACCCAGCAGTACTTCCTGACACTTTGCCAACATTCGCCCCTGCTTCAACTGCGGGTGACTCCCGTCCCGGGTTAGGTTGTCCGGGCCGGACCGGTCGACCGCCATCCACCCGGATGGCCCCGGGCCGGTGTCGTCCGGACGCAACGCCGGCCCGGCGACCGTGGGAGAGGAGCCTTCCGCTCTTGTCGTCCTTACGGATCCTGCTGCGCTCGTTGGCGGTCGCCGGCCTCTCGGCCGCGCTCATCGCCCCGGCGTCGGTGGCTCGGGCCGAGCCACCCCCGCCGAGCTGACGAAGCAGATCGAGAAGTCCTCGACTGAGCTGGAGCGAATCGTCGAGTCCTACAACAAGCTCAACGAGGAGATCAAGGCCAACAAGGCCACCGCGGCCGGCCTGCAGGCCAGGATCGGCCCGTTGCAGGCGCGGGCCGAGCGGAGCCGCGCCGACGTCGGCGAGATCGCCGTCACCGCGTACAAGACCGGTGGGCTGCGGACGGCCCAGGCCCTGCTGGACCGGGGCTCGGTCAGCTCGCTGCCGGACCGGCTGGGCACGCTGGACCAGTTGACCCGGCAGCACCAGGCGACCATCGCCGGCTTCACCGCCAACCAACGCAAGCTGATCGACGAGAAGACCCGACTGGACGCCACGCTGGCCCGGGAGGCCGCCCAGGCGAAGCAGCTCGCCGCGGGCAAGAAGAAGATCCAGGCCGACCTGGACCGCCTCTACGAGCTGCGCCGGCAGGCGTACGGGCGGGCCACCGAGGCGCCTACCAGATCGACCTCTGCGGGGAGCGCGCCGGCGATCTCCGGCTCGGCCGGGGTGGCGGTGCGATACGCGTACGGGGCGATCGGCAAGCCGTACGTCTGGGGGGCCGACGGCCCCGACGGGTACGACTGCTCCGGGCTGACGCTGGCCTCGTGGCGGGCGGCCGGGAAGTCGCTGCCGCACAACGCGGCGATGCAGTGGGACGCCACCTCGCGCATCAGCCGCAGCTCACTGCAACCCGGCGACCTGATCTTCTACGAGGGATTGGGCCACGTCTCCCTCTACGTCGGCGGCGGCCAGGTGATCGACGCGCCGAGCGCGGGCCGCAACGTCCTCAAGCGGGACATGAACATGATGCCCATCCAGGGATACGGTCGGGTGCGCTGACCCGACGCGCACCGACTTACGAGACGGCGAACGGCCGGCATCCCCCTATCGGACGCCGGCCGTTCGTGTTGTCCATTACTACCAGGTCAGGCCGCCTGCAGCCCCTCGGCCCGAGCCAGCTCACGGAGCCGGCCGAGGGCCTGGATCTCCAGCTGGCGGATCCGCTCCCGGGAGAGCGAGAAGCGCGACGCCACCTCGGTCAGCGAGTGCTCGCGACCGTCCTCGAGGCCGTACCGGGCCCGCATGATGCCGGCCGACCGGTCGTCGAGGTGGTTGAGCAGCCCCTCGATCCGCTGCCGCTCCAGGCCGCTGAGGACGATGTCCTCCGGCGACGGGGCGTCACTGTCGGCGACCAGGTCGCCGAGGTTGGTGTCGCCGTCGTCGCCGACCGGGGTGTCCAGCGAGACGGTGTCCTGCGACCAGCGGCGCAGCTCGTTGACCCGCTCGACGGTGACGCCGAGGGCGGCCGCGATCTGCTCCGGCTCCGGGTCGCTGCCCAGCTCGCGGGTGAGCTGCCGGGCCACGTTGCGCATCCGGTTGACGTCCTCCACCAGGTGCACGGGCAGCCGCACGGTGCGCTCCTGCTGGGCGATCGCCCGGCTGATCGCCTGGCGGATCCACCAGGTGGCGTAGGTGGAGAACTTGTAGCCGCGCTCGTAGTCGAACTTCTCGACCGCCCGGACCAGACCGGTGTTGCCCTCCTGGATCAGATCCAGCATGGGCATCCCGGACCGCACGTAGCGTCGGGCGATCGACACGACCAGTCGCAGGTTCGCGCGGATGAAGAGGTCCTTCGCCCGCTCACCGTCGACGACCAGCCGCTCCAGGTCCTCCCGGTCGACACCGTCCGGTACGCGGTCCTCCCCGATCAGGTGCTCGGCGTAGAGGCCGGCCTCGATCGCCTTCGAGAGGTCGACCTCCTTGGCGGCGTCCAGCAGCGGCGTACGGGAGATCTCGTGCAGGTAGACGCCGACCAGGTCGCGCTCCTCGGCAACCTCGTCGGTTCGCATGCCGATGTTCTTGTCCACGGTGCCCACGGTCCCCTCGCTCGCGCCGGTTGCCCGGTTCCTTGCCATCCCCACGTCCATCAGCCCTCCCCCGTAACTTCCGCTGTGCCCACCGGCGCTGACCACCTACACAACAGATGAGACGTGTCGGGGATTCCATGTCGTGAGTCGAAAGTGTCACGAATGCCTGAGTAGTAGCTGAGAGCCCGGTCCATGTTTGCTGTCAGGACCCGGTCGATCGGCTCGGTCGCCGCTCCGGGAACGAAGCGACGGATCAGCGGAATCGTCGTGCATCCACGAAATCGCACCATTGCGAATTCCATGAACACAGCGACCCGCGTCACCGCCTTGATGCGATCCTGGTCACTGCCGGACACGCGTCGGTGGACCGGTCGGTTCAATCACGGGTGAGGATTACCCCACCCCTCGATGAACAATCCGCAGCGCGAAAGACGTCCCGGAACGCGGCGTGACGCGCGTCGCACCGGGAGCGGGCCGGGTGGGCCGGGGGCGGGGCGCGGGCCGGGTCAGGAGGCGAGCAGGGCCAGCGCGCCGGCGGACCTGGTCGGCGGAGCGGGCCAGGGCGGCCCGGGCGGCGGAGACCTCGGCGCCGGAGACGAGGGAGACGAGGGCGGTCTTCAGGTCGCCGTCGGCCTCGTGCAGCGCCCGCCGGCAGACCTCCTCGGCGCAGCCGGTGGCCTCCATCAGGATCGAGATCATCCGGCCGCGGAGTTTGGCGTTGGTGGCCACCATGTCGATCATCAGGTTGGAGTAGACCCGGCCGAGTCGCACCATCACGGCGGTGGAGAACGTGTTGAGCACCAACTTCTGCGCGGTGCCCGCCTTCATCCGGGTCGACCCGGTGACGACCTCCGGTCCGGTGTCCACGCCGATGAAGACGTCCACCGACGAGGCGGCCTCGGCCTCCGGATTGGCGCAGAGCAGCACGGTCCCGGCCCCCTGCGCCCGGGACGCGGCGAGCGCCCCGAGGACGTACGGGGTGCGCCCGCTGGCGGCAAGTCCGACCACCAGGTCGCCGGGGCGTACGCACTCGGCGGCCTCGGCGGCGCCGGCCCGGTCGTCGTCCTCGGCGTCCTCGACGGCACGCCACATCGCGTCCGGGCCGCCGGCCAGGTGGGAGCAGAACCAGTGCTGCGGCGAGTTGAAGGTGGGGGCCAGCTCGGCCGCGTCCAGGACGCCCAGCCGCCCGGAGGTGCCGGCGCCGAAGTAGTGCACCCGGTGCCCGCCGCGCAGCGCCGCGACCGCCAGGTCGACGGTCTCCGCGATCTTGTCGAGGACGGCGGCCACCGCGGCCGGGACCCGGCGGTCCGCGTCGTTGATGACGGTGAGCACGTCCCGGGTCGACATCAGGTCGAGGTCGACGCTGTGCGGGTTGCGCCGCTCGGTCGGTGCGCCGACGCGCACCACCGGCCGGACCGCGGACAACTCGTCGCGCTCCACCCGGCCGGCGGTCATCCGCGCCTCCGCGTCGCGCCCACCCGGTGCGACTTGACCGCCTCCGCGGTCGCCTCCAGGGCCTTCTTCGCTCGGGCCCGGTTGCGCGCCGCCACCCCGACGAAGAGGCAGTCGACCACGGTGAGCTGGGCCAGTCGACTGGCCATGGCGCCGGAGCGGTAGGTGGTCTCCCGGGCCGCGGTGGTGAGCACGAAGTCGGCCACCTCGGTGATCGGTGACCGGGGGAAGTTGGTCAGGGCCACCGTGGTGGCGCCCCGCGCCCGCGCCTGCTCCAGCACCTCGATCACATCGGAGGTGGTGCCGGTGTGCGAGATGCCGACCGCGACGTCGCCCCGGCCGAGCAGGGCCGCCGAGGTGAGGGCGGTGTGCACGTCGGGGAAGTAGAAGGCGGTCCGGCCGATGCGGTGCAGCTTCTGCTGGAAGTCGGAGGCGACGAAGCCGCTGGCGCCGGCGCCGTACACGTCGATCCGGCCGGCTCCGCCGATCGCCTCGACGACCTGCTCGCAGATGGCCGGGTCGAGCTGTTCGGCGGTTTCCGACCCCCCTCTACGGGATCTACCAGGCGCGCTGGCACTTCTCGCCGATCACCACCACGGTGGTGTTCGCCGTCTACGCCGTCGCCGTGCTGGCGTCT
>NZ_JAEVHJ010000305.1:0-7976 GCF_016802855.1 Micromonospora sp. ATA51
GGACCCGACCTCGGTCACCACCCGCGCGACGGCCATGTCCCGCCCGGTGACCCAGGCGGTCACCCGGGCGACCTGCCGGTCCAGGTCGGCTCGCTGGTCGGCCGACGACACCCGGGCGTAGACGACGACCTGACCCTGCCGGGCGTCGTCGGTCACCTCCACCATGATCGTGCCGGACGGCAGACGCCGAGCGGGCACCGGCATGGTCCCCTCCCGGAACCAGCGGTACGCGGTCTGCGGGTGCACACCGTTACGGCGCGCCCACTCGGCAAGTTTCACAGAACGATACTAACACTCATATATTCGTATGTTTGATCACGGGAGAGTGAGCAGTTGTCAGCCCCCGCCCCGGCCGCCGGCACCTGCCGCCGCCGGGGCGGCGTACCCGGTCACTTGGCGGCGTACTGCTTGATCTCCTCGACTGCGTCCCGGCGTACCGCGTCGTAGCAGGCCTTAACCCGCTCGGGGTCGGGCAGCACCACGCTCTCGCTGCCCCGCCGGCCGGTGCCCTTCGTCGGGCTGGTGAGGAAGGACAGGTTGCTGCCCCGCACCCCGCGCATCTGGTTTGCCATGTCCAGCAGGGACATGTTCTTGTCCACGGAGACCGAGTTCGACGTCGCCTTGACGAACGAGTTCAGCTTGCCGGGGCTGGTGAGGATCCCACCGGAGGCGGCCTTGTCGAGGATCGCCTTGATGACCTGCTGCTGGTGCCGGATGCGGGCGAAGTCGCCGTCCGCGAACTGCTTGCGCTGGCGCGAGTAGTCCAGCGCCGCCTCACCGTCGAGCTGCTGCGGCCCGGCCTTGAAGGAGCGGTACGGCGGATGGATCGAGGTGAACGACTTCTCCACGTTGACGGTCACGCCGCCGAGGGCGTCGATGATGTCCTTGAAGCCGGCGAAGTCGATGATCGCCACGTGGTCGATCCGGACCCCCGTGAACTTCTCCACCGTCTGCACCATGAGCGGGACGCCGGCCCAGGCGAAGGCGGCGTTGATCTTCGCGTCCCGCCCGCCGTGCTGACCGTCCGCCGATCGCGGCACCGACACCCAGGTGTCCCGCGGGATGGAGATCAGCTGAGCGCTCTGCCGGTCGGCGGGGAGGTGGGCCACGATGATCGTGTCCGTCCGCGACCCCGAGGTCTTCTCCGGATCACGGGAGTCGCTGCCCAGCATCAGGATGTTCTGCGCGCCCCGGGCACCGGCCGCCGGACGCCCCTCGTCGGGCACGCCGGCGAAGGCGTCGACCCGCTCGATGCCGGACTCGACGGACTTCAGATAGATCCCCCCGGCGACCAGGCCGCCGCCCCCCAGCAGCGCCACCACCAACGCGGTGATCAGGACGATCCGCTTCCACCGGCGCCGGGGCCGTTGCGGCTCACCCGGTTCCAACCGAGACGGACCGTCGACCGGATCCAGCGGATGTTGAAAAGGCTGAGGACCGGCGTACTGACCGCGATACGACATGCCGCGATGCTACTGACCGGCTTCGGCGCCCGCGTACCCGCTTCGCCAGCCGGCCCGGCGGAAACTTTTCATCGTCAGCCACCCCCTCGAACTGGTAGAACGCTCCCGTGGACGTAACGAAGCTCCGGCGGGCCATCGCCCGCACCCCGTTGGCTCCGGTCGCCGCCTTCCCGAAGCGGCTGGCCCGGGTCGCCCGGCACGACGCCAAGGTGCTGCGCACCTCCGCCCGCTGGCTGGTCACCTCCCGTGAGCATCACAACTACACGTACGAGCTGACCAAGCTGAGCCGGCAGCACCTCGCCTGGTTCGTCAGCGTGGTCTGCGACGTGCCGGTGCAGCAGGTCCGCGCGTACCTCAACGAGATCGAGACCGACGAGAAGCTGCGCGGGCACATCGAGCACGCCACCGCCGCCGCCTCCCGCCGAGGCCTGGCCGACAAGCACGTCCGGTACGCCCGGAGGATCGGCTGGTACGCCATCGTCCGCGCCCGCAAACCGGGGCACGTCGTGGAGACTGGCGTCGACAAGGGGCTCGGCAGTGTGGTCCTCGCCGCCGCGCTGCTGCGCAACGCCGCCGAGGGGCACCCGGGCCGGCTCACCTCGCTGGACATCAATCCGGAGGCCGGCTACCTGGCCCGCGCCACCCCCTGGGCCGACGTGGTCGACCTGGTGATCGGCGACTCGGTCGCCTCGATCTCGGCGCTGGACCGCCCGGTCGACCTGTTCCTGCACGACAGCGACCACAGCCGGGTGCACGAGAAGAGCGAGTTCGAGACGGTGGAGTCGAAGCTCGCCGAGGGGGCGATGCTGCTCACCGACAACGTCACCGTCACCAACGTCCTCGCCGAGCACGCCGAGCGGACCGGGCGGCGCTTCCTCGCCTACCGGGAGACGCCGGCCCGGCACTGGTACCCGGGCGACGGGATCGGGGTCGCCTGGTGAGGCTCGCCGCCGTCCACACGTACCCGGTCAAGGGCTGCCACCGCCTGGACCACGACGGCGCCCGGGTCGAACCGTGGGGCCTGGCCGGCGACCGGCGTTGGCTGGTGGTCGACGAGCACGGCGTCGGGGTCACCCAGCGCGAGGCCGCCGAACTGGTCACCCTGCGCGCCGCTCCGCGCGCCGGCGGCCTGGTGTTGGGCGCCCCGGGCCGCCCCGACCTGGACGTACCCGAGCCGGCCACGGCCGAGCCGGTCCTGGTGCGGGTGTTCCGCAGCCGCCGGCCGGTCGCCGCGCTGCCCGCCGGCCGGCCGCCGACGACTGGCTCGGCGGGTTGCTCGGCCGCCCGGCCCGGCTGGTCTGGCTGCGCGATCCGACCCGGCACCTGGACCCGGGCGAGCGGGACCATGACACCGGCGACCAGGTCAGCTTCGCCGACGAGTACCCGCTGCTGCTGACCGGCACGGCCTCGCTCGACGCGCTGAACGGCTGGCTGGCCGAGGCGGGGGAGCCGCCGGTGCCGATGGCCCGGTTCCGCCCCAACCTGGTGGTCGAGGGCGCCCCGGCCTGGGCGGAGGACGGGTGGGCCGGCCGCCGGCTTCGCATCGGCTCGGCCGTCTTCCGCGCCGCCGGGCCCTGTGACCGCTGCCTGGTCATCACCACCGACCAGGAGACCGGGGTACGCGGCAAGGAGCCGCTGCGCACCCTCGCCCGGCACCGCAACATCGGCCAGAAGCTCCTCTTCGGGCTGCACCTGGTCCCCGACGGGCCGGGCGAGGTGCACGTCGGCGATCCGGTGACCCTGCTCGACTGAGCCACTGCCGGTCTGCGTTGGCCCGGACCCGCGGCGTGGCCGGCTCGCGGCGTCTTAGCCCTCGCTTAGCCCGCTTGTCGCGCGGCGACCCGATTTGCCGAGCGCCCCACCGAGCATGTCGCTCAGTCCGTCCACGTCCCGGCCGCCGGCGCCGAGGTCGTCGACGCGGCGGTCGAACCCCCGACACCGGACGTGGTCCGGGCCGGCTGCGGCAGTTGACCTGACCGGTGGCTGTTCTGGTCGCGCTGGCAACCACGAGGAGTGTCTTCGTCGTGCGCTACGAAGCTGACCCGAAAATCCAACGGTAGGTGGGCAGGCGGTAGCGGCCGGCGTAGCGAAGCGGAGCCGGGCTTGTCTGTTGATCGGTTAGGCGGCGGGTTCGGCGATGACGGCTTTGCCGTCGCGGATGAAGATGTGTTGGCCGGTGGCGGCTTGTAGGGCGGTAGCTAGGTGGCGGGCTCTGCGTTCTTTGTTGACGCGGGAGTCGAAGTGCTCGGCGCCGAGGTCGTGGAACCGGGCGGTGGGGTCGGACAGGAGGTGTATGCGATGACCAGGACGGAGTTGCCGACGGCGACGATCGCCTTCTGTTTGCCGCGGCGGTGGGCGATGCGTCGGTAGCGGGCGCCCAGGAAGCTGTCGGTGCGGGCGGCGGTGGCGGCGACGTTGCCCAGGGTGGCGCCGAGCCATGGGTTGCCTTTGGGCCGGTTCTTGTTCTTCTTCTTACCGGCGGATTCGCAGGTGGCGGGGCAGAACTTGGCCCAGGACACCAGGTGGGCGTCGGAGGGGAAGCGATTCATGTCGACCCCGATCTCGGCGATGAGTTCCTGCGCGGCGGTGCAGCCGAACCCGACAATCTCAGTGAGCTGCTCCACCTGGTGGGCGAATGGGGCGACCGCCTCCTCGATCCTGGCGTCCAGAACGGTGATCTGCTCGCTGAGGCGGTCGATGTTGTCCAGCATCATCCGCAGGATCACCGCGTGGTGGTCGGTGAAGAACCCGCGCAGCGCCTCGGACAGGATCGCGGTCTTGCGGCGCATCCGTCCCCGGGCCAGGTCAGCAAGCACCCTCGGGTTGCGTTGCCCGGCGATCAGCGCGTCCAGTATCTGCCGTCCGGACACTCCGAAGATGTCACTGATCACCGAGCTGAGTTTGATCTGCGCGTCTTCGAGCAGCTTCTCCACCCGCTGCCGCTCACGGGTGCGGTCGCGCACCAGCGAGCGACGGTAACGAGTCAGGTCCCGAAGCTGGCGGATCGGCGCCGGGTGCACCAGCGACGGGGCGCACATGCCCCGCTCCGCGACCTTCGCCAACCACACCGCGTCGGCCTTGTCGGTCTTTGGCCGCCCCGGCACGTTCCTGACCTCCCGGGCGTTGACCAGCCAGCATTCGAAGCCCTCGGCTTCCAGCAGGTAGTAGACGCCCTTCCAGTAGTCACTGGTCGACTCCATGACCACCCGGGTCACCCGGCAGCAGCGCAACCAGTCCGCCAGTTCCAGCAACGCCGACGTGGTCGTGGGGTAGCCGCGTACCTCCTGCATACGCCGGCCCGGCCTGGACTCGTGCGGCACCCGCACGCACGCCTCCAACGCGGCCTTGCCCAGGTCGAGCGCAGCTACCCGCTCGACGTGTAGTTCCTGCTCACCGACCTCTTCCACAACGAACTCCCAGACAACGGGGGACGGGATGGTGGTCGCCCGCGGGAGCCCACGGGGAACGGAAAGAAGCGGACCCTCGCGCTCGTGGCGACAATGCGCAGCCCCTCAACACGGCTCCCAGCGTCACACTGATGAACGGCCTCACCTGCGCCAAGATCCGCCGACGTCGGCGAGCGACCATCACCGATTTTCCCGCATACGCGGCGCTCCGAAGGACCCCGACACTGATGACGTAAACGAATCACTGCGGACGCAGGCCACCGAGAGCTCGCCGACCGTGGCGATTCATCCACGACATCAGCTTCATAGGACCCGCGGTGGGTCCACCGGTCTCTGTTAAACCGGCGGCGCTTCGGGCGATCGGGCGGCAACGTGTCGGATCCGGGGTGGCCGGGTAGCCCACGGGACGGATCGGCCGGAAGGACGACCACGCCTGGCGCCCGCTGGCCGGAGTGTCAGGCCGCGGGGGGCCTTGGCCCGGGCGTCATGCCGCGGGGCGGTCCAGGTGGAGCCACATGAAGACCTCGTCCCGGTCGTCGCCGGGAGCGAGCCGCAGCGCGCCGGGCAGGCGGCCCACCTCCCGGTAGCCCAGCCGGTCGTAGAACGACTCCAGGCCGAGCCCGCCCCGGACGGTCACGTGCAGCCCCGCCAGGCCCAGCTCACGGCCGATCCGCTCGGCCTCGCGCATCAGCGCGGCGCCGTACCCGTGGCCCTGGTTGTCGGGGTGGACCATCACCCGCTTGAGCACCCGGTAGTGCGTCTTCAGGTGGAACCGGTTGTCGGCGATGATCAGGATACCGACCAGCCGGTCACCCTCGTAGCCGACCAGCAGCCGGTCGGGCCCGTCGGCGATGTCGGCGAAGGTGGCCTCCGCCATCGGCCGCACCTCGGCCGCGGTCACCGGGGCGACGAAACCCACCGCGCCGCCGGCGTTGGTGACGTCCACCCAGAGATCGAGGATCTGCTCGCGCAGCGCGGCGTTGAGTTCAGGGTCGAGGACGAAGCGCAGGCTCACGGCGACATCGTGACCGAACGGCCGTGCCGGTGGCCCGCAATCGTGATCCACCCGACACGGTCGAATGCGGCCGGGCTGGCAGGCCGTGCTTCGTCGGCCTGCCAGCGGCGACTTGGCGTGGTGCGGGAGAGGGGAGTCGAACCCCCACGCCCTTTCGGACAATAGGACCTAAACCTATCGCGGCTGCCTTTACGCCACTCCCGCAGACGTGCTGAGTCTAGAGCGTCTCGCTGCGTCGTTGTGGAGCGCCGTTCGCCGACAGGTTCAGTCGAGGCCGAGGTCCCGGCGGAGCTTGGCGACGTGGCCGGTGGCCTTGACGTTGTATAGCGCCCGCTCGATCTTCCCGTCCTCGTCGACGACGAAGGTGGAGCGGATCACGCCGGTGACGGTCTTGCCGTACAACTGCTTCTCGCCGTACGCGCCGTACGCGGTCAGCACCGCCTTGTCGGTGTCGGCGACCAGCGGGAAGGTGATCGCGTCGCGCTCCCGGAACTTGGCCAGCTTCTCCGGCTTGTCCGGGGAGATGCCGACCACCTCGTAGCCGGCGGCCTGGAGGGAGGCGAGCGAGTCGCGGAAGTCGCAGGCCTGCTTGGTGCAGCCGGGCGTCATGGCGGCCGGGTAGGCGTACAGGACGACCTTGCGGCCACGCAGGTCGGCCAGGGAGAGCGTCTCGCCGGTGTCGGTGGGGAGGGTGAACTCGGGGGCGGGGTCGCCGGGGTTGAGGCGGTCGGTCATGGCGCAGACGATACCGCCGTAGCGCGGGACCCAGTCGGTGGTGACGCGCCGTTGACGGTGATCAACACCATGGCTTGTTGCAAGATGTTGGCAACAAAGAGTCGGCGCAAATAAGCTGAGCCGGTCGGTGTGGACCCGCCCGCCGCGCCCCGGGAGGTCGAGTGGAAACCCTGGCGATGCACATCTCGAACGGGATCATCGACGGTCCCGTCGCCGCGGTCTTCGCCGCCTTCGCGCTCGCCGTGCTCACCCTCTGCGTGCTGCGCGGCCGCCGTGACCTGGACGACCGGTTGGCCCCGATGGCGGGCCTGGTGGCCGCGTTCATCTTCGCGGTGCAGATGCTCAACTTCCCGATCTTCACCGCCGGGGTGAGCGGTCACCTGCTCGGTGGCGCGCTCGCCGCCCTGCTGGTCGGCCCGTGGGTCGGCGCGCTCTGCGTGGCGGTGGTCCTCGTCGTGCAGGCGCTGGTCTTCGGCGACGGCGGGGTGGCCATGCTCGGCCTCAACATCACCAACATGGCGATCCTCGGCACCGCCGCGGCGTACCTGCTGATCGCGCTGCTGCTGCGGGTGCTGCCGCGTACCCCGGCCGGGCTCGGGGTGACCGCGTTCGTGTCGGGCCTGGTCAGCGTGGTGGTCGCCAGTCAGGGCTTCGTCCTGCAGTACTGGCTGGGCGGCACCACCGACCTGGGCGGCAACCTCGCCGGGCTGGCCGGCACGATGGCCGGCGTCCACCTGCTGATCGGCGTCGGCGAGGGCCTGATCACCGCCACCACGGTGGTCACCGTCGCCAAGGTCCGCCCCGACCTGGTGTACGCGCTGCGGGCCCTGAAGCCGGCCGCGCCCGCCGTCGTCGTTCCGGTCGCCGGGGGGGCCCGATGAGGAAGCGCAACTGGGGCTTCGTCCTCGGCGGCCTGCTGGTCGCCCTGCTGCTCGCCGGGGTGGTCAGCAACTACGCCTCGGCGCACCCGGACGGGCTCGACTCGTCCCTGCTCAAGGGCTGCACGGTGAACGCCGACGGCGAGATCACCGGCGGTAGCTGCCCCGCGCAGCGCGCCGAGGACCACGAGCTCGCCGACAGCCCGCTCGCCGACTACGGCATCCGGGGCGTGGACAACCGATTCCTCTCCACCGGCCTCTCCGGCGTCCTCGGCGTGCTGCTCACCTTCGCCCTCGGCGGCGGCCTCTTCCGGCTGGCCCGCCGGCACAACCCCGCCGGTCCCCGCACGCCGGGCGGCGACCTCGCCGGTCCCCGCACGCCGGGCGGCGACCCCGCCGGTGACGGCACGTCGGGCGGCGACCCGGCCGGTCCGGGGACGTCGGGCGGCGACCCGGCCGCGGGCGGGCGGTCGGCGAC
>NZ_JAEVHJ010000306.1:0-7882 GCF_016802855.1 Micromonospora sp. ATA51
CCCCCGAGCAGCGAGGGACAGCCACGATGACCCCCACCCGCACCGGCGTGCACACCGAAACGTTCCGTGAGCAGTACGGCAGTTCCCTCACCGAAGGCCTGGCCGCGGCTACGCGCCGGCGACTTCAAGAACGCCGTCACCCTGGCCGAGCGGTTCACCGCCGGCGCCCGGCATCTGCACCACAGCGTCATGCGCGACGCTTGGCCGCCGGCCTGGACTGGTGGCAGATCGGCGAACTGCTCACCCTGCACCCGCAGGCCGCGTTCGACGCCTACGCCAACCTCGCCGACGGCACCCGCACCCCAGCCCAGCAACACCCGCACCTGGCCGTGGTCTGCACGGCCGGGCTGGCCGCCGAGCACGACATGGACACCGAACACGGCATCGACCTCGACGACCTCGACCCGCAGCACAGCCTCACCACCGACCCCACCGTGGTGCGGCTGCGCGCGCCCGCGCAGCTGCTCGGCGACGACGTCTGGATCGCCGTCAAACTGCCCGGCACCTATGAAGGCGACGACGACCTCGACGACGACGCGGCCATCCGCCGGTGGACCACGTGGCGCTCTACCCCGACGAACTGGGCTGGCTGCGCGAGGCCCTGGCCCTCAATGCCGAGGAGCCGGACGACGACGAAGACGACGACCTGGAGCCGCTGCTCTGACCACCTGGGCGCGGGCAGGACCGAACGGTTACCGGTCGCGGCCGCCATCGACGACCATCCCAGCTCCTGGCCGACAGCGCCGCAGATCTGCTCGCCATCTCGCCACGTATATGCGGGATGACCGCTGCTCAGGCGAAATCAGTTGGCGGGCTTGCCGAACCAGCGGGAGAGGTGGTCGTCCAGGTCCTGCTGATCGTCGCCGATCCAGGCGACGTGGCCGTCGGGGCGTAGCAGGACGCACGGAACATCCAGTACCGCAGTGGGATCCGCGAGGTAATCGACCCGGTCTGACCAGCCGCCGACGGTCAGGCGTTCGGTGCGGTCCAGCAGCAGGCCGCGGCCGCGATGCAGCAGACCGTAGAGGTGGCCCTGTTTCACGTCGATGTCGCGCAGGCGGCGGCCGAGCAGGTCGGGGCCTTCGCCGAAGTCGTAGCGGATGCCGATCGCGGTGATCTTCTCGATCAGATAGCGGTTCACCTCGTCGAAGTCCATCAGTTCGGTGAGCAGCCTGCGCACGGCCTGCGGGCCCGGTTCGGTGGACGACAGTTCCATCTGGGCGCTTGTGTTGTCCAGCACGTCCTCGGCGACCGGATGACGCTCGGCCTGGTAGGTGTCCAGCAGTGTTTCCGGCGCCCAGCCGCGGATCTGTGCGGCCAGTTTCCAGCCGAGGTTGAATGCGTCCTGAACGCCCAGGTTGAGGCCCTGTCCGCCGGTGGGTGGATGGATGTGTGCCGCATCGCCGGCCAGCAGCACCCGCCCGACCCGATAACGTTCGGCTAGCCGGGTGGCATCCCCGAAGCGGGACAGCCAGCGCGGGGAGTGCACGCCGAAATCGGTTCCGGCGATGGTGCGCAACTGTTGTTTGAAATCCTCGAGGGTGGGCGGTTCCGCGCGGTCGCTGACTCCCGCGGCGGGGACTACGACGCTATAGACCCCTTCGCCGAAGGGCCGGAGCCAGAATCGCTGATGGGTCTCGCGGATTCCGGTCACCTTGGCGGCGATCTCCTCCTGCGGCACGCCCACTTCCATCTCGCCCATCAGGGTCTCGGTCCGTGAGGGCTCGCCGGGGAAGCCGACACCGAGCAGTTTACGCACCGTACTGCGCCCGCCGTCACAGCCGACGAAGTAGCGCGATCGCAGCTGTTCCCCGTCGGCCAGCTCGACGGTCACACCCTCGTCGTCCTGCTCGAAACCGGCGACCGCGCAACCGCGCCGGACCTGCGCACCCAGTTCGATCGCATGTTCTTCGAGCAGGTGAACGATGACCGGCTGCGGGATACCCAGCAGATAGGCGTACGCGGAATCCAGGCCCTCGGGCGCGGGTTTGGGGATGGCGGCGAAGAAACCGCCGGCCGGACGCTGTCTTCCATGCTGGAGAATGCGATCCAGCAGTCCGCGCATTGCCATCAGCTCGATACTGCGAATATGCAGACCGACTATGCGGACGAACGACACGGGCTCGGTTTCCTTCTCCAGGACGAGTACCCGCACATCGTGCAGCCGCAGTTCGGCGGCCAGCATCGCACCAGTCGGCCCGCACCCGGCAATGATCACGTCGAACATGAGGGGCGCACGATCGGCGTCGGAGGCCGGCGATGGGAGTCCGGGGACGTCGCCCGCGGTGAAGTCGCGCTCGACCGTATCGTTCGACGACGGCTCGGCGGTGAACTGCAGAGAGTGCATAGGTGTTGCCTTTCGGGAGTGCCTTGTTGGCGAGGCGCTCCCGGCGACACCTACGTCAATCGCCCGACCGTGACGGGAAGGGGGAGCACCCACATCGATACAGCGTTCATGGGTCTCACCTCCTCGGGCGGTGTCACGGTCAACTGCAAGCTACAAGCCCGAGCATCATCCCGTCCAATCCTTTCCCAGCCACGTGATCACGACTCCAAACGGGCCCGTACGGTTGCGACTGCGGTACGCACCGTGGCGCCCTTGTCGGCGCTGGGCGGGTCGGTACGGCGAAGATCCACTAATTGGCGCCTAGTGTCGCCGTTCTTACCAGCACCCCAGGTCGTAGTGATTCACGCCCTCGCGCTCGCGTGCGGGCCGCCGGGTGGCGGACGCGCACGGCTGGCGGCAGAGTCGACGGCATGACCACAGCGACCGGAGCGGACGTCCGGGCCGCGGCGACGGCGATGGCCGAGGTTCTGGCTCCGCTGACCGGGCACGATTGGTCCGTCCCCGCGGGCGACCTGGAGTGGTCCTGCTGGATCACCGCCGCGCACGTGGCGCACGACCTGCTCGCCTACGCCGGCCAGGTTGCCGGGCAGCCCACCGACGGCTACCTGCCGTACGACCTGCGGGTGCGCTCCGACGCGGCGCCCGCGGAGGTGCTGCGGGTCGTGCACGCGTGCGCGCAACTGCTGGCCGGCGCCGTCGACGGCGCCGAGCCGACGTTACGGGCCTGGCACTGGGGGCCGACCGACCCGGCCGGCTTCGCCGCGATGGGCGTCGCCGAGATCCTGCTGCACACCCACGACGTCACCCGCGGCCTGGGCGCCGACTGGCGGTTGCCCGCCGACCTGAGCGCCAAGGTGGTGGGCCGGCTGTTCCCCGACGCGCCGGCCGGCAGCCGGCGGAGGTCCTGCTCTGGCTGACCGGTCGGGCCGCACTCGGCGATCGTCCCCGCCGCACGGCGTGGAGCTGGCGAGCGGCCGTGTCCTGAGCGATCCGGGGACACCCCCAGGTCGGGGCCGGGGGTTCAGCCGCGCCGCCGCCAAGGGAAACGCCAACGCCGCCGGGTGGTCGGCGCGGCGGCCGGCGGCGCAGCCGCCACCTCCGCGGCCCGCTCGGTCGCCGTCCGCTCCCGGTCGGCCCGCCACCGGCGTACGGTGTCGTCGGCGTTGACCGGGCGCACCACCACCCGCGGGCCGGTGGGCGTACGCAGCCACGCCACGATCTGCGCGTTCAGGTCCGCGACGAACGCGCGCACCGACTCCTCCGTGGGCAGGTCCCGCACCTCGTCGGGGAGCTGCTCGACGCGGCGGCGCAGCTGCAACGGGGTCGGCAGCAGCAGGTCGCTGGGGAGCGCCTCACGCTCCAGGAAGCTCTTGATCCACCACGACTCGTCGTACGGCAGGCCCCGGCCGGGGATCGGTTTGCCCGCCCCTGGCAGGTTGTCGAACTCGCCGCGCTCCTGGGCCGCGCGGATCTGCGCCTCGACCGCCGCCTCCCAGCCAATCGTCACCGCCGCCACCTCCCGCACCCAAGGTATCCGCTGTCCGTGACGGGATTCAGCGCGTGTGATCGGCGCGGCATTCCCCGCCGTACGGCGTGCCGCGCGGGTGGGCGTGACCCGGCGTACATTCCTCGTGGCCCGTACCCGGCGAAAGGACCCCTCGTGCGCGACTGGCTGATCGGGCTCGGCGTGGCGGTGGCCTGTCTGCTCGCCAGCTGGGCCCTGCTGGTGCTGCTCGCCCGACGCCTCCCGCCGGGCATCCTGCGCGACCTGGCCGCCTTCATCCCCGACTGCCTGACCACGGTGCGCCGGCTACGCCGGGACCCGCGGGTGCCTCGCCGCGCCAAGATCGCCATCGTCGTCGCGGGTCTCTGGCTGGCCAGCCCGATCGACCTGATCCCCGAGTTCCTGCCGGTCATCGGCCCGCTCGACGACATCGTCGTGGTCGCCCTCGCCCTGCGCTACGCCGGCCGGCAGGTGCCCCGGCAGGTGCTGCTCGACGCCTGGCCGGGTGAGCCGCGCCTGCTGCTGCGCCTGCTCGGCCCGGCCGCCCCCGATCCGGCCGTCGGACCGCCCGACGAACCGCCGAGCGGAGAGACCGACGGACCGCCCGACGGGCCGGGGCGGGGGCCGGCGGGCGCCGCGCCGGTCGACCGCTGACCCCGGTGGTGGGCACGCTGCTGACCGCCTCGGCGGCGGCGTTCCTGCTGGCCCTGCTGTCGGCGGTCACCGGCTTCGGCGGCGGTGTGCTGCTGCTGCCGGTCTTCACCGCGCTGTTCGGGCTGCGGGTCGCGGTGCCGGTGCTCACCCTCACCCAGCTCTCCAGCAACGCCGCCCGGGTCTGGCTGAACCGCCCGGAGCTGCACTGGCGCCTCGCCGGCCGGTTCGCCGCCGGGGCGGTGCCCCTCGCGGTGACCGGCGCGCTGCTGCTCGCCCACGCCCCGCTGGCCGCCCTGAAACGGCTGCTCGGGGTGTTCCTCCTCGCCGTGGTGGCGTGGCGCCGCATCGGCGCGCGGCCGTCCCGGCCCACCGAGCGCACCTTCGTGGCCGTCGGCGCGGCGTCCGGTCTCGGGTCGGCGCTGCTGGGGTCCGTCGGCCCGCTGACCGCCCCGTTCTTCCTGGCCTACGGCCTCACCCGCGCCGCGTACGTGGGCACCGAGGCCGCCGCCGCGCTCACCCTGCACCTGTCCAAGACCGTCGGGTACGCCGCCGCCGGCCTGATCGGGCGGGACGTTCTGCTGCTCGGCGCGGCGCTCACGCCGGCCACCCTCGCCGGCGCGTGGGTGGGCCGCCGGGTCGTCGGCCGGATCAGCGACCGGGTCTTCGTCGTCCTCGTCGAGGCCGGGCTGGTCGTCGCGGCGGTGCTCCTGCTCGCCGGCCGGTGACGCCTCGCCGAACCCCTGCCACGGCCGCCCGACCCGCCTAGGGTGGGTGACAGAAGGCTGACCTGAGCAGGCAGGACCGTTCACGGTCGGTGCGGCATCCGGGAGGAGTGGACGTGACAGATCCGGACGAGAACCGCGAGAAGACCCCCAAGACCGACGACGTGCTCTTCTCCACCGACGGGGATCCCCACCACCACCTGGAGCAGGCGCCGCAGCCGGACGAGCACCTCGCCGTCCAGTTCATGCACGACGACGAGACGGAGACCGTCGGCGAGGAGTGAGGGCAGCGTGGCGGATCGCCCGGGTCGTCGGCCGGCTCAGCGGAGTCTCGGGTCGAGGGCCTCGCGGACCGCTTCGCCGAGCATGACGAAGCTCAGCACGGCGGTGACGAGGAACGCGGCGGGGAAGAAGAGCAGGAAGAGTGAGACCCGGATGTAGTTCTCCGCTTCACTGATCATGATGCCCCAGGAAACGACCGGGGTCTTCAGGCCGATGTGAGGATGGCGACCAACGGTAGTGGCCGTGGTCACGCTGCGTGGCCCGGCATGGTCAATCTGGTCGAATGCGGAGGAGACGACCGGAGGGTGTGCCAGTCGGGCGCGGCTAGACCCGCCTGCGCACGTGCCGGTGCCCGTCGCGGGGGAACGGTGGCCGGGCCGGCAGCACCTCCTGGAAGACGTACCCGCTCTTCTCCGCCACCCGGCAGGAGGCGGGGTTGTCCACCTGGTGCAGCAGCTCCAGCCGGGTCAGCCCGCCGGCCGCGAAGCGGGCGAAGGCCCAGTCGCTGACGGCGGTGACCGCGCGCGGCGCCACGCCCCGCCCGCGGGCTGGGGCCGCCGTCCAGTAACCCACCTCCGCGTACGGGCGCCCGGGGGTGACGTCCTTGAGGATCACGTTGGCCACCAGCCGCTGCCCGTCCGGCGACGACTCGAGCACCGCGAAGCTGAACCGGCGGCCGGCCGCCCAACCCTGCCGGCTGCGCCGCAGGAACGCGCGGGCGTCGGCGGTGGTGCTGACCGGGTACCGGGTCCAGCTGCGCAGCACCGGGTCCCGGTACGCCGCCAGCAGCGCGGCCACGTCGTCGTCCCGCCACGGGCGCAGCAGCAGACCGGGCGCGGTGGGCGTGGGCGCGGCGCGCAACTCGATCGACATCCCGGTAGTGTCGCCCGCCGTCCCGGCCCTGGCGAGACCCGTCCGCGCCGGGATGTCGGTCGCTGGTGGTAGACCTTCGGCGATGACCTCGACACCGATGAGTTTCACGCTGACCCCGCGCGGGCCGTTCTCGCTGGCGGCGAGCGTCCGCTTCCTGGAGGGCTTCACCCCGGCACGGTACGCCGGCGGTGGGCCGGCCGTGCTGCGGTTGGCGTTCCCGCTCGACGGCCGGTGGACACCGGTGGGGCTGCGGGTGCGCCAGGACGCCGACGGGGTGGTGCACGCGCAGGTCCACTCCCCCGGCGACCCACCCGACCGGGACGCCGTGCGGGCGCAGCTGCGCCGAATCCTCTCCCTCGACGTCGACGGTTCCGGCTTCGCCGAGGTGGGTGAGCGGGATCCGGTCGTCGGTGGGCTGCAGGGCCGCTATCCCGGCCTGCGTCCGGTGACCTTCTGGTCGCCGTACGAGGCGGCCTGCTGGGCGGTCATCAGCCACCGGATCCGGATCACCCAGGCCGCCACCGTCAAGGCCCGGCTCGCCGAGCGGCTCGGCACCCCGGTGGAGTTGCCGGACGGCCCGGTCACCGCCTTTCCCGGCCCGGCCGACCTGTTGCGCGGCGTCGACACCCTGATCACGATGGGCGGGCTGGCCGGCCGCAAACCGGAGTGGCTGTGCGGGCTGGCCGCGGCGGCGCTGGACGGTCGGCTCGACGGGGCCCGGCTGCGGGCGCTGCCCGCGTCCGAGGCGCTGCGCGAGCTGTCGACGCTGCCGGGGATCGGCCCGTTCTCCGCCGAGCTGATCCTGCTGCGCGGCGCCGGCGCCCCGGACGTGGCGCCCCGGCACGAGCAGCGGCTGCGCCAGGCCGTCCGGGACGCGTACCGCCTCGACGAGGAGGTCGACGACGACACGCTGACCCGGATCACCGACGGGTGGCGGCCCTACCGGACGTGGGTGAGCCTGCTGCTGCGCACCTGGCGGGAGGACGAGACCGGCGAGCTCTCCGGCCGCCGGGGCCGGCGGCCGGCGGTGTGACGGGGGCGGGCCCGCGTAGGGTGATCAAGGGAGCGACGGGTGGGAGGCTACATGATCACGGTCGGGGCGCTGGTGGGGATCGGTCTGGTGGCGCTGGGTCTGGTGCTCACCCCCGGTCCGAACATGGTCTACCTGGTGTCCAGGTCGGTCACCCAGGGCCGGCGGGCGGGGCTGATCTCGCTGCTCGGTGTGGCGGTCGGCTTCCTCGTCTACCTCGCCGCCGCGGTGGCCGGGATCGCCACCGTGTTCGCCCTGGTGCCGCCGCTGTACACGGCGGTGAAGCTGGCCGGCGCGGCGTACCTGCTGTGGCTGGCCTGGCGGACGCTGCGCCCCGGCGCGTCGGCGTCGCGCCGGCGCGCTGCCGCCGTACCGGCCGCGGCGGCTGTTCACCATGGGTCTGGTCACCAACCTGCTCACCGAAGATCGCGATCCTGTACGTGTCGCTGCTGCCGCAGTTCATCGACCCG
>NZ_JAEVHJ010000307.1:0-7848 GCF_016802855.1 Micromonospora sp. ATA51
GGGGTCAGGGGTGGCGGGTTTCGATCAGGAGGTCGACGCCGTCGAGGATGCGGGCCAGGCCGAAGTCGAGGGCCTGGTCCTGGGCGGCGTGCGCGGCCGCCGACTCCACCGCGGCGACCAGCGCCGGGAAGCGCTCCTCCCGGCCGCGGAGCAGGTCCGCCAGGCCGGATTCCAGCGCCTGCTCCGGCGTGCCGGTGTCCATCGCCGAGACCTGCTGGGCCAGGTTGCGGGCGTGCCCGAGCAGGAGCACCGCGACGTCCAGCATCTCGCCGCCGTTCAGCCCGGTGCCGGTGAGGGCGGCGAGGGCCCGCTCCAGCCAGCCGAGCTCGTTCGGGCCCATGACGCGCGCGCCGACGGTGGCCGTCAGGGCCCAGGGGTGCCGCCGGAAGCGGTCGAACAGCTGCCGGGCCCAGTCGTCGAGCTGGTCGCGCCAGCCGGCGCCCGCCGGTGCCGCGGGGGGTTCGCCCACCGCCGTCTCGATCATGAGGGCGACCAGTTCGGCCTTGCCGGGGACGTACCGGTACAGCGCCATCTTGGTCACGTCCAGCGACTCGGCGACCCGCTGCATGGTCAGGCCGTCGAGCCCGTCGGCGTCGGCGATGGCGATGCCGGCCCGGGCGATCGCCGTCAGGGTCAGCGTGGGCCGGGGCCCACGTCGCGGCGGGCTCGGCGTCCCCCACAGCAACTCGTAGAGCTTCCGCTTGTCCGCCGCGCCACCGGCACCCGCCCGGTCCATGGGTCTCCCTCGATCGGTCTTGTCCGGAACCGAAACTGTGTCTACGATACTCTGTATCCGACGGACACAGTTTAGCTTGTTACGGGGGAAGCCGATGTCTCACACCCTTCCGCTGCGCGGCCGGCGCGTCCTGGTCTCCGGGGCCGGGGTCGCCGGGCCGGCGCTGGCCTGGTGGCTGGCCCGCTACGGCGCCGAGGTCACCGTGGTCGAGCTGGCCCCGGCGCTGCGCACCAGCGGCTTCGCGGTCGATTTCCGCGGCCCCACCCACCTCGGCGTGCTGGCCGCCATGGGGGTGCTCGACGAGCTGCGCGCCGGGCAGACCCACGCCGGGGCGATCAGCTGCGTGGACGAGCACGACCGGGAGATCTTCCGGCTGCGGCCGAGTTCGCCGGGGGCGACCTGGAGGTCTACCGCCGGGACCTCTCCCGGATCCTGTACGAGCACGGCGCCGACCGGGTGGAGTACCTGTTCGGGGACGTGATCACCGGCCTCGTCGAGACCGCCGACGGGGTACGCGTCGACTTCGCCCGCGCCGCGTCGCGCATCGTCGACCTGGTGGTCGGCGCGGACGGACTGCACTCGGGCGTACGGCGGCTCGTCCTCGGCCCCGAGTCGGCGTACGTCCGGCACCTCGGCTACCACCTGGCCGGCTGGGACCTGCCCAACGAGCTGGGGGTGGACACCGTCTCCCGGCAGTACAACGTCCCCGGGCGGATGGCCGGCGTCGCCGCCGACCAGCGCGACCCGGACCGGGCCGGCGCCCTCGTCGTCTTCGCCGCACCCCGGCTCGACTTCGACTGGCGCGACCTCGACCAGCAGAAGAAGCTCGTCGCGGACGCCTTCGCCGGGCTGGGTTGGCACGTGCCGCACCTGCTGGCCCACCTGCGGGACGCGCCGGAGCTGTACTTCGACTCGATCAGCCGGGTGAGCGTGCCCCGCTGGCACACCGGCCGGACGGTGCTGCTCGGCGACGCGGCCTGGGGCGTGACGCTCGGCGGGATGGGCGTCGGCACCGGCGTGGTCGGCGCGTACGTGCTGGCCGGCGAGCTGGCCCTGGCCGGCGGCGACCACCGGGTCGCCTTCCCCGCGTACGAGAGCCGGCTGCGCGGCTACGCGATGCGCTGGCAGCGGGGCGCCAGCCCGGGCCGTTCCTCGCCCCCGCCACCGGGTGGGGGCTGGGGCTGCGCAACCGGCTGCTGGCCACCGGGCCGGTCCAGTCGATGCTCCTCCGCGGCACCGGTTCGCTGGCCACCGATCTCGACCTGCCCGACTATCCGGCGCGGGTCTGAGCCGCCGGTCGGGTTCCGGGCCAGTTCGGGGTGGCCCGGAGCCGACCGGCGGCGTCCACCAGCAGGCCGGCGTACCCGTCGAGGGTGGCCAGCCAGTCGAGCGCGTCCGCGCCGCGGGCGACGGCCGCGGTCGCGTACACGTCGGCCCAGAGCAGGTCGGGCCCGACCACGGTGACCGACCGGACCGCCTCCGCGGGCCGGCCGGCGTGCGGGTCCACGATGTGCGCGCCGCGCCGCGAGGTCCCCGACGTGGCGACCGCGCCGCGCTCCCGCTCCAGCACGTCGAGCAGCCGCTCGGGACGCCCGGGGTTCTCCACCCCGACCCGCCAGGCGGGCCGCCCGGCGCGGTCCACAGCAGCACGTCCCCGCCGGCGTTGAGGCAGAGGTCGTGGTCGGGCAGGTCGGCCAGCCACCGCGCGGCCCGCTCCACCGCCCAGCCCTTGACCAGGCCGGACGGGTCGAAGCCGGTGCCGCCGGTGGGCAGCGGCAGGCGGTCGGCGTCGAACCACCCGTCGGTCCGCAGCCGGGCCAGCTCGCAGAGCTCCACCACCTCGCGCACGAGCGGCTCGGCGGTGGCCGGGTCGGGCCGCCGGCCGCCGAGCCGGCCCAGCACGCTCTCCGGTCGGTACGTGCTGAACACCGCGTCGACCTCCCGCAGCTCGGCGAAGACCCGCTCCACCCGCTCCGCCACCGGGTCCGTGCGCACCCGCGGTCCGCGCAGGTGCACGCTGACCGGCAGCCCCATCACCTGCACCACCCAGGCCCGCCGGTCCAGCTCCGCCGTCAGGTTTATCGTCGCCACCCCGCTCACTTCAGGTGCGCCGCGTCGATCGCGGACTGGAGGGACTCGCGGTAGCCGTCGCTGGTGACGGTGGCCCCGGAGACGCTGTCGATCTGCGCGCTCTGCGCGGCGAGGGCCGACTGCCGCAGGATCGGGACCGCGTAGTCGTTGATCTCCTGGTCCCGGCGGTTGCCGTCCGGCACCTGCACGGCGGTGACGTCGGTGATCTTGCCGCCGGAGACGGTGATCCGGACCTGCACCGGCCCCCACCGGGTCTGCGCCACCGACCCGGTGGCCTTCCCGTCGGCCGAGGAGCCGTCGGCCGAGGAGCCGTTGGACGACGAGCCGTTGGACGACGACGAGCCGCTCGAGTCCGAGCCGCCCGAGTCCGAGCCGCCCGAGTCGTCGGTCGCGGACCAG
The DNA here is from genome assembly GCF_016802855.1 of Micromonospora sp. ATA51. Classification (NCBI taxonomy): domain Bacteria; kingdom Bacillati; phylum Actinomycetota; class Actinomycetes; order Micromonosporales; family Micromonosporaceae; genus Micromonospora; species Micromonospora sp. ATA51. The sequence goes on from NZ_JAEVHJ010000307.1 coordinate 3,227, forward strand.
GAGCCCGCGGCGGAGCCGTCGGAGCCGGCGATCGCGCTGCTCTCCCCGCCGGGGCCCATCGTGCTGGTCTTGTAGCTGAACAGCAGCACCAGGGCGGCCACGGTGGAGAGCAGCCAGACGGTGATCCGTCGCATGGATTCTCCTTTCGCGCCTGTCACCAGGCGAAGCGTTCGTGATGGGTGTGCGCGTCGGGCACCCCCGCCGCCCGGGTCGCGGCGCGGGCCGCGTCGACCCAGCCGTCTGGGCCGCAGAGATAAACGTCGTGACCGGCGATGCCGGGGGAGAGCCGGCGCAGGGCCGCCGCGTCGGGCATGCCCTCGGCGTAGGCGGGCAGCCACGCGGGCCGCCGGGCCCGCGGGCCGACCAGCAGGTGCACCACCACCCCGCGCTCCGCCGCGAGCCGGTCCAGCTCCGCGCGGAAGGCCAGCTCCTCACCGGTACGCGCACGGTAGAGCAGTACCGCCTCGCCCGGGGCGTACGGCAGCTCCCAGAGCAGCGCCAGCAGCGGGGTGATCCCGACACCGCAGGCGAGCATGGTGACCCCGCCGCCGCGCCAGTGCTCCCCGGTCAGCCGCCCGTACGGCCCCTCCAGCAGCACCCGGGTGCCGGGGCGCAGGGTGGCCACCCGGGCGGTGTCGTCCCCGAGGTCCTTGACCGTGATCCGCATCAGGTCACCGGACGGGGGCGCCGACAGCGAGTACGGGTGCGCCCGGGACCAGCCGGGGCCGTCCAGGAACCGCCAGAGGAAGAACTGCCCGGCTCGGGCGGGCAGCCGGTGCAGGTCGCGCCCGCGCAGCCAGACCGAGGTGACGCCGGGAGCCTCGGGGACCACCGCGGCCACCTCGACCCGGTGCCGCAGCGTGCGCCAGGCCGGCAGGCCGAGCCGGAAGACCAGCACGCTGGCCAGCGCCAGCAGGTAGACCGTCCACCAGTAGGCGCGGGCGGCCGCCGAGTCGACGAACTCCGCCCCGGTCCAGAGCTGGTGCGGCAGCGCCAGGGCGATGCCGAGGTACGCGTACAGGTGCAGCAGGTGCCAGGACTCGTAGCGCAGCCGGCGCCGGGCGGCGCGGACCGAGGTCACCACCACCAGCACCAGCAGGGCCAGCGCCGCGGTGGCCAGCAGCATCCCCGGGTACGTCGTGACCAGCTCCCAGGTCTCGACCAGCACGTTGCGCCGGGCGGTCCCGGCGTACCCGAGGGTGGTCAGCACCACGTGGGCGAGGAGCAGGTGGAACGAGGTGAAGCCGGCGAGCCGGTGCCAGCGGGCGATCCGGTCCTGACCGAAGCGCCGCTCGATCAGCGGCACCCGGGCCATCAGCACCACCTGGATGAGCATCAGGTCCTGGAGCTCGCCCATCTCGTCGGCCAGGGTCGGCTGGTAACCCACGGCGCTCGGCATGCGGCCGAGCAGCGTGGAGACCTCGGAACCCGCCTGGGTGAAGCGGAAGATGTTGTCGATGAAGAGCAGCACCTCCTGCTTCTTCACGTCGCGGAAGTACTCCGCCATGGTCAGCGCGGACAGCGCCACTCGCAGCCGGGTGCCCGGCGGCTCGTCCATCTGGCCGTAGACCAGCGCCGTCTTGTCGATGACGCCGGACTCGGTCATCTCGGCGATGAGGTCGTTGCCCTCGCGGGTGCGCTCACCCACGCCGGCGAAGACCGAGGTACCACCGAAGTTCCGGGCCACCCGGGTGATCATCTCCTGAATGAGCACCGTCTTGCCCACGCCGGCGCCGCCGAACAGGCCGATCTTGCCGCCCTTGACGTACGGGGCGAGCAGGTCGATGACCTTGATGCCGGTCTCCAGCATCTCGGTCTTCGGCTCCAGGTCCGCGAAGGCCGGGGCCTTGCGGTGGATCTGCCAGTGGTCGTCGGGGCTGAGGGTCTCGCCCTCCTTGAGGTTGAGCACCTCGCCGATCGCGTTGAACACGTGGCCCTTGACCGCGTCGCCCACCGGCACGGTGATCGGCGAGCCGGTGTCGCGCACCTCGGTGCCGCGGACCAGGCCGTCGGTCGGTTGCATCGAGATGGCGCGGACCATGTTGTCACCCAGGTGCTGGGCGACCTCCAGGGTCAGCTTCTTCTCACCGCCGGAGAGCGTCACGTTCACGTGCAGGGCGTTGAACAGGGACGGCATGGCGTCGCGCGGGAACTCGGCGTCGACGACCGGGCCGATGACCCGGACCACGCGACCCGTGGCCGTCTTGGTCTCTACTGGGGCAGTCATCACACTTCACTTCCCGACGCGGCGAGCGCGTTCGCGCCGCCGACGATCTCGCTGATCTCCTGGGTGATCCCGGCCTGGCGGGCCGTGTTCATCTCACGCGTGTACTTCTCGATCATGTCTTCGGCGTTGTCGGTGGCGGCCTTCATCGCCCGCCGCCGGGCCGCCGACTCGCTGGCCGCCGACTCGATCAACGCGCGTAGATCCGCGTGTTGATGTACTTCGGCAGCAGCGCGTCGAGCAGCGCGTCCGCCTCCGGCTCGAACTCGTACGCCGGCAGCAGTCCCTCGGACCGCGGGCGGTCCTCGACCTGCATCGGGCCGATGATCTTCGCGACCGGCGTCTGGGTCATCAGGGAGTGGAACTCGGTGTAGACGATGTGCAGCTCGTCGATCCCGAGCACCCCGTCCACCCCGGCCTGGCCGTCCACGTCGTCCGCGCCGGCCGAGAACGCCTTGATCAGCGTCTCGCCCACCTCGCGGGCGTCGGCGAAGGACGGCTGCTCCGAGAAGCCCGTCCAGCTCGCCGCGATGTCCCGGTTGCGGAACCGGTAGAACGTGACGCCCTTGCGGCCGATCACGTAGAGCACCGGCTCCTTGCCGTCGGCCTTGAGCCGGGCGATCAGCGACTCAGCCGTCTTGATCGCGTTGGAGCTGTAGCCGCCGGCCAGGCCCCGGTCGCTGGTGACCACCAGGACGCCCGCCCGCCGCACCCGCTCACGCGGGGTGAGCAGCGGGTGGTCGATCCGCGCGTTGGAGGCCAGCGCCGTGAGCACGCCGGTGATGGCCTGGGCGTACGGCAGGGACGCCTCCACCCGGGCCTGGGCCTTGGCGATGCGGCTCGTCGCCACGAGCTCCATCGCCTTGGTGATCTTCTTCATCGACTTCGCCGAGCGGATCCGTTGACGAAGAACGCGTACCTGGGCGGCCATGGGTCAGCTCTCTGCCGGGCGGTCGGTCGTGCCGTCGCGGAAGCGGGTCACCGACTCGCGGTTCTCCTCGCCCGCCAGCGGCTTCGCGGCGGGCTCGTTGATCCGCTGCTCGTCCTCCTTGCCCAGGAAGACCTGCTTGAACTCGGTGATGGCCGAGTCCAGCGAGCCGATGATGTCGTCGTCCCACTTGTTGTCGGCGATCGCCGCCAGGACGCCCTCGTGCTTGTGGCGCAGGTACTGGAGGAACTCCGACTCGAAGCGGCGGACCTCGCCCACCGGGATGTCGTCGAGCTTGCCCTCGGTGCCGGACCAGACCGAGACGACCTGCTCCTGCACCGGGTACGGCGAGTAGTTCGGCTGCTTGAGCAGCTCGACCAGGCGGGAGCCGCGCTCCAGCTGGGCGCGGGAGGCCTTGTCCAGGTCGGAGGCGAAGGCGGCGAACGCCTCCAGCTCACGGTACTGGGCCAGGTTGAGCCGGAGCGAACCGGCGACCTTCTTCATCGGCTTCACCTGTGCGGCGCCACCGACCCGGGAGACCGAGGTGCCGACGTTGATGGCCGGCCGCACGCCCTGGTTGAACAGGTCGGTCTCGAGGAAGATCTGGCCGTCGGTGATCGAGATGACGTTGGTCGGGATGAAGGCGGAGATGTCGCTCGCCTTCGTCTCGATGATCGGCAGACCGGTCATCGAGCCGCCGCCCAGCTCGTCGGAGAGCTTGGCGCAGCGCTCCAGCAGGCGGGAGTGCAGGTAGAAGACGTCACCCGGGTAGGCCTCACGGCCCGGCGGGCGACGCAGTAGCAGCGACACAGCCCGGTACGCCTCGGCCTGCTTGCTCAGGTCGTCGAAGACGATCAGGACGTGCTTGCCGCCGTACATCCAGTGCTGCCCGATGGACGAGCCGGTGTAGGGAGCGAGGTACTTGAAGCCGGCCGGGTCGGACGCCGGGGAGGCGACGATGGTGGTGTACTCCATCGCGCCCGCCTCCTCCAGGATGCCCTTGATCGAGGCGATCGTGGAGGCCTTCTGGCCGATGGCGACGTAGATGCAGCGGACCTGCTTCTTCGGGTCGCCGGAGCGCCAGTTCTCCCGCTGGTTGAGGATGGTGTCCAGGGCGACCGTGGTCTTACCGGTCTTGCGGTCACCGATGATCAGCTGCCGCTGACCCCGACCGACCGGGGTCATCGCGTCGACGGCCTTGATACCGGTCTGCAGCGGCTCGAACACGGACTGCCGGGCCATCACGTTCGGGGCCTGGAGCTCCAGCTCGCGGTAGCCCTCGTTCGAGATGTCACCGAGGCCGTCGATCGGCTGGCCGAGCGCGTTGACCACGCGGCCGAGGAAGGCGTCGCCGACCGGCACCGAGAGCACCCGGCCGGTGCGCTTGACGCGCTGCCCCTCCTCCAGCTTCGCGGAGTCACCGAGAACGACGACACCGATCTCCCGGACGTCGAGGTTCAGCGCCACGCC
>NZ_JAEVHJ010000308.1:0-7826 GCF_016802855.1 Micromonospora sp. ATA51
GATCAATGACCGACCGCGTAAGATCCACGGCTGGAAGAAGCCCTCCGAGATATTCACCGAACTCGTCGAGGCAAATGCTTCCACTGGCTGAACCCGCCGTGTACTGCAAGGACAGCAACCGGCGTGGCTCGTACGAACACACCGAATTCACGTTCCTGGGGTACACGTTCAGGCCGCGTGGGGTGCGCACGAAGACGGGAAAGATGTTCACCGGCTTCAACCCGGCGATCAGCAAGGATGCTTTGACAAAGATCGGACGGCAGGTGCGGTCCTGGGGACTGCACCGACGCACCGAGGTCTCGGAAGCGGATCTCGCCGAGCGGATCAATCCGATCGTGCGGGGTTGGATGAACTACTACGGCGCGTTCTACCGATCTGCGCTGTATCCTCTCCTGGCGCGTATCAATGCCTACTTGATGCGGTGGCTACGTAAGAAGTTCAAACGATTGCGCGGACGCAAAAAGGCTCACGAAGCATGGACCAGAGCCGTCACCGCGAGGCCGAAGTTCTTCGCCCACTGGGCATGGGTACCTGGCGTCCCTGCCGTCTGGTGACCAGGACAACAAGAGCCGTATGAACCGAGAGGTTCACGTACGGATCTGTGAGAGCCGGAGGGTGAAATCCCCTCCGGCTACTCGCCAACACGGCCGTGCAGCGGGTTGCGGATGACACGGGCATTGCGTCCATAGCGGACAGCGCTGGATGTGGGCGCGGAGCCATCGATAGACAGGTTCTTGCGACGGAATCAGTCTTCGAGAGGGCTCCACGTGATCACCTATTCTGCCAGGCTCGACGTGCCCAGGGAACTCGTGCGACACGTGGCGCGGTTGCTGCGGGCCGAGCGTCGGGCGGTGGGCACCCGGCCGGGAACCCGGGCCTTGACGTGCTTCTACCAGGCGATCCTGGTGTTGGTGTGGTTCCGCAAGGGTGAGGACAAGACCACCCTCGGCGCGGGGTTCGGGGTGTCGAGGGCCACCGCCTACCGGTACGTGGCCGAGGCCGTGCGGGTCCTGGCGGCGCAGACACCCACCCTGCACGACGCGCTGCGCCGGGTCGCCGCCGACGGCTGGTCGCACGTGATCCTCGACGGGAAGCTGTTCGACACCGACCGCCTCGCCGAGACCACCGTGAGCGTGAAAGGCGACACGATCGACGCGTGGTACTCCGGGAAACACCGCGACTTCGGGGCGAACGTTCAGGCTGTGATGCGCCCCGACGGGCTCCCGATCTGGACCTCGGATGCGATGCCCGGACATCTGCATGACCTGACCTGCGCCCAGCGTTTGGACGTCACCGGCGCCCTCTACTGGGCGGCCTCCGAACTGCGGCTGCCGACCCTGGCCGACTCAGGCTACGAAGGCGCTGGCCAGGGCATCCACGCGCCGTACAAGCAGCCCGCCGACGGCCGCCGGCTCGCCGTCGACAACCGAACCTACAACGCCGTCCTTCGATCCATGCGGTGCCTCGGAGAACGCGGCTTCGCGATCCTCGTCGGCCGCTGGCGGACCCTGCGTCACAGCACAGCCAGCCCACGGCAGGTCGGCGACATCGTCCGCGCCGCTCTCCACCTCACCCATTTCGAATACCGATACCTACCGGATTCTTGTTGAGATCACGTCAATGGGACTCTCTCGGGCCGCACAGCAACGTCCATCTCCTCTTTACGAACGTTGCGGGGCAACCGAGGCGCATTGGCAGCCGCCCGATGCAGATCTTCGCATCAGGCTCGTCGCTGGTCCTCGTCAACTACAGCAGTGACCCATCGATCAACGAGCGGCGCACGTACACCAAGTGCGCAGCCTGTACGCGTTGACCAACATCCGAATCCACGGATGCGCAGCACGCCTCGATCGGCTGCTCACATCTGCCGCCGAGCGGGCGTCAGGGGCCGCACCTGCGAGACCGACAAGTCAGCCGACCGCTCGTGCCGAAAGTGGTGCGTTCACCGTCAGCGGTAGTTCTGGACCAGGCAGAACTCGTGGTCCTCCGGGCCGAGGTCGACGATCTGAGGTTCCCCCGGTTTTCCGGACACCTGAGCTGAGGCGACACTGGTCGCCGAGGGAGGAGTTCGGATGCCCGCACCACACCCGCCGGAGTTTCGTCAGCGCGCGGTCGAGTTGGCTCGGCTGCGCAACAAGCCGATCCGGGAGATCGCCAAGGACTTGGGGATCTCGGAGTCGTGTCTGCGCAACTCGCTGGCCCAGGCCGACACCGACGACGGCACGCGCGAGGGCTTGAGCAGCGACGAGCGTAAGGAGTTGGCGGCGTTGCGCAAAGAGAAGCGGCGCCTGGAGGTGGAGAACGAGATCCTGCGCCGGGCCGCGGCCTTTTTCGCGCGGGAGAACGTCCTCCCAAAATGATCTACCCGGTCGTCGCCGATCTCGCCGCTGGCGGGATCGCGGTGGCGGTGGCGTGCCGGGTCCTCGGGGTGTCGACGTCGGGCTACTACGACTGGCGCAGCCGGCCTGTCTCGCCCCGTGAGGCGGCCGATCAGGCGCTGGGTGAGCTGATCCGCGACATCCATCAGATGTCGCGGGGCACCTACGGATCCCCGCGAGTCCATGCCGAGCTGCGGCTGGCCGCGGGGGTGCGGTGCGGCCGCAAACGCGTCGAGCGGCTCATGCGCGTTCACGGGCTGCAGGGCGTCTACCGGCGCCGACGCACAGGCTGCACCGTGCGGGACCCGCAGGCGTCATCGGCGGACCTGGTCAACCGGCGGTTCGTCGCCGACCGGCCGGACGCGTTGTGGGTCACCGACATCACCCAGCACCGCACCCAGGGCGGCTGGGTGTACTGCGCGGTCGTGCTGGACGTGTTCGCCCGCCGGGTCGTGGGCTGGTCGATCGCCGACCACCTCCGCTCGGAGCTGGTCATCGACGCCCTCGACATGGCCCGCTGGCGACGGCCCCCAGCAAGGGGCAGACCGTGGTCCACTCCGATCACGGCAGCCAATACACGTCTTGGGCGTTCGGGCAGCGGATCAGGTCGGCCGGCCTGCTCGGCTCCATGGGCTCCATCGGCGACTGCTACGACAACAGCATGGTCGAGTCCTTCTTCGGCTCCATGCAGCTGGAACTGCTCGACCGGCAGCCCTGGGCAATCCGTCAGGAACTGGCCAACGCCATCTTCGAGTGGATCGAGGCCTGATACAACCCACGCCGACGCCACTCAAGCCTTGGCAACCTATCCCCGATCGACTACGGACGACAACAGACCCCGGCCGCAGCCGCGGGACGCGGGCTGATCCAGTCCCGCGACGGCGATGTCGTCGAGATCGCACCCGGCGACACGGTCTGGACGCCGCCCGGGGAGCGGAACTGCACGGCGCCACCCCCGACCACCTCATGACCCACCTCGCCATGCGAGGAGCCCCCGGGGGGCGCGGTCGCCGCCGGTACCCCGCGCGCCTGGCCGCCCTCCCGGTCCGGCTGGGTAGGGTGGGTGGCTGTTCGCGTCCCGTGGGAGGAAGACGATGACCGTGCGGCCATCCAGGCCCACGTTCGGCTTGGACGACTTCGGGCTGGACGACCGGATGCGGCTGTTCGGTTACGTCACGGCGGAGAACCGGTTCGCCTACCTGTGGCTGCTGCGGGCCTTCGACTCGGCGCGGTCCAGCTACCACGTCGTGCTGCACACCTCCGACGTGGCCGCGGCGCTGGCGGCGCTGCACGAGGCGAACCCGGACTGCCCGGATCCGGCCCACGTGGAGCTGCCGCGGCTGCTCGACGCCCTGGTGGACTGGGGCGTGCTCGACCGGGGGCAGGACGGTTCCCGGGCCACGACGCTGGCGGAGTACCGCAACCGGCACTCGGTGTACCAGTTCACCGAGGCCGGTTACCGGGCCCACCGGGCGGTGGAAGCGGTGTTGTCGGCGAGCATGGACGACTCGACGCTGTCCCGGCTGGTCTTCGCCGATCTCCTGGCGGACCTGAACGCGCTCGCGTCGGCCAACGACGCCGGTGACGCGGAGGAGGTCTACCGTAAGTTCAACCGGCTGGACCGGGCGTTGGCCGACATCGCCGAGCGGGCCGCCCGCTTCTACCACATGCTGGGCGATCTGGGCCGGACCAACGACGTGCGGCCGGAGGCATTCCTCGCCCACAAGGACGCACTGCTGGCTCACCTACGGGACTTCCACGACGAATTGCAGCGGTACACCCCTCGGCTGCGCGCGGCGGTGCACGAGGTGGAGGCGACCGGGCTGGACCGGCTGATCGAGGCGGCCGCCGAGGCCGACGAGCGGCTGTTCCACACCCCGGTACAGCGGCTGGAGGACTGGCGGCGGCGCTGGGCGGGGCTGCGGTCCTGGCTGGCGCCGCCAGGACCGGAGCAGCTCAGCGAGGCGGATCGGTTGTCGGACGCCACCATCGCCGCGATCGGCGACGTCCTCGCCCTGTTGCGCCGGGTCACCGAGGCACGCCGTGGCGGGGTGAGCCGGGAGTCGCAGCTGCGGCACCTGGCCGCGTGGTTTACCCATACCGGCACCCAGGAGGCCGCGCACGCCCTGTTCGACGTCGTGTTCGGCGTCGGCGCTCCCCGCCACGTCGGGGTGGCGCACCCGGATCCGGAGGCGATCGCGAGCCGGCTGTCGTGGTGGGACGCACCGGCGGTGGAGCTGTCCCGCACCCTCGTGGCCTCGGGTCGGGCACCTGGGCAGGGCCGGGGGCGGCCGGCCCGGCTGGACCGGGTCGACGACCGCCGGCACCGGCTGCGCGGCGACCAGCTCGCCCGGGAGCGCCGGTTGGCCGACGCGGCGACGGCGCTGGCTGCCGAGGGAGCCACCGACAGCCGGTTGGACACCTCGCAGACCCAGGTCCTGCTGCGCCTGCTCGACATCGCGCTGGCCGCCCGGGTCGGTGGCAGAGCCGTGGCGCCGCTGGCGGCCGCCGCGCACGGCGTCCGGCTGACCCTCACCCCGACGCCGGGACGGTTCACCACGGTCCGAACCGCCGACGGCCGGCTTCATCTGGACGGGTACGCGCTGACGGTCACCGCCGCGCAGCACACCGCGGTCCGCCGTCCCGAACTGGTGCCGGCGTGACCGCGGAACCGGGTGGACTCCGGCCGGCGGTCCACCGGTTTGCCGTCGACGTTTCGGAGCTGGAGCTGGCGGACTACCAGCGGGCCGTCCGGCTGATCCTGCGCCACCCGCTGATCACGGGGACCTGGCCCGACGAGCGGGCGCTGCCCCGGGTGCGGCGGTTCGCCGCCACCCTGCGCCGGGATCTCGCCGAGGCGTTCGGGTACCGGCTGGAGCTGCACGGTTCCACTGCCCGGCTGGTACGGGCGAAGGACCAGCTCGACGGCACCCAGCCGGCGGTGTCCCGCACCGGGCGGCCGTTCGACCGGCAGCGCTACGCGTACCTGGCGTTGTGCCTGGCGGTGCTGGGCCGTGCCGGGATCCAGATCACCCTCAGCGAGTTGGCCGACTCGGTGGTTAGTGACGCGAACCGGATCACCGGCCTGGGGTTGGATCCGGACCACGGCCCGGATCGGCGGGCGTTCGTGGACGCGGTCGGCTGGTTGGAGGAGCGTGGCGTGCTCCGGCTGGCCGACGGCTCCAGCGCCGCCTGGGCCAGCGACCCCGGAGCTGGTGAGGCATTGTACGACGTCGCGCGGGACGTGGTGTTCGCGTTGTTCCGGCCGACCCGGGTGGTGCAGCACGTCGAGTCGGTGTCGGCGCTGCTCGGTCGGACGATGACCAGCAGCGGTAACGCCGAGCGCCGGCAGGCGGCTCGGGCGGCCCGGCGGGCGGTGGTGGAGTCGCCGGTCGTCTACCACGCCGACGTCGATCCGGTGGTCGCCAACCATCTGCGCGGTTCGGCGCTCGCCGCCGACCTGGCCCGGTTGACCGGTTTGCGGGTGGAGCGGCGGGCCGAGGGGGTGCTGCTGGTGGACACCGCCGGGTTCACCGGGGAGCGGTTCCCGGGCACCGGGTCGGTGGCGCAGGCCGCGGTGCTGCTGGCGGTGGAGATGGCCGACCGGGTGGTGGATCCGGACGGCGTCGGGTCAAGCGCCTCGTCCCGCCCGACGGGTACGGCCGGCAGCAGGCGCTGGTGGGCCAGATCGACGCTGGCCTGCCCACGGCCACCCTGGTGCGGCTCGACGACACCGGTCCGGTCGAGCTGTGGACCACCGAGGACGAAATCGGCTCCGACGAGACCGATGGCGCCGGCCGGTTGCCGTTCGTCACTGACAGCTTTCTGCGTAACGCCGTCGGCGAGATCCTGCAGCGGTACGGGTCGGCGTTCGGTGTCCAGTGGCACGCCGACCCGGACCGGCTGCGCGACGAGGCGGTGGCGTTGCTGGAACGGTTCGGCGCGGTCACCGTCGTGCCGGGCGGAGTGCTCGTGCGGGCGCTGGTCGGTCGTTACCGCCACACGGTCGCCGCAGTCAAGCCCCGCGCCGCCACTGAAACTCTCTTCTGACCCTCGGGAAGTTGATCGTGATCGAGCAACGTGCCGTCCGCCGGTTCGCCCCCACCCGGGCCGGGATCATTAACCTGTGGGACTACCGGGACGAGGAGTTCCTCTTCGTCGACGGGTGGCTGGTGCTGCGCGGGCCGAACGGTTCCGGCAAGACCAAGGCGCTGGAGGTGCTGTTCCCGTTCGTGCTCGACGGGCGGATCGAACCCCGCCGGCTGAACCCGTTCGCCAGCGAGGACCGGACGATGAAGTCGAACCTGCTCTACCGAGGGCAGGAGGTCACCCACGCGTACGTGTGGATGGAGTTCGGCGACGGCGAGGAGTACGTGACGGTCGGCATCGGGTTGCGGGCGCACCGGCACGTCGACCGGGTGACCCGCTGGCACTTCGTAGTCGACGGTCGGGTGGGAGTGGACTTCTCCCTGCTAGACGCCGACGATCGGCCGCTGAACCGCCGCGACCTGATCGACCGGTTGGGGGCCGACGCGGTGCGGGACTCGGCGGAGGACTACCGGCACCTCGCCGACGCCCGGCTGTTCGGCCTCGGTCCGGCCCGCTACGAGCAGCTGTTGGATCTGGTGCTGACTCTGCGCAAGCCGCAGCTGGCCAAGGACCTCAACCCGGTCGAGTTGTCCCGCACCCTGCAGCGCGGGCTGCGTCCGGTCGAGGACCACCTGCTGGTGGAGGCCGCCCGCTCGTTCGACGACATGGAGGCGGTCGCCCGTACCCTCGAAGGACTGGTGGCGGCGGACGGCGCCACGGCCGGGTTCCTGACGGTCTACTCGACCTACCTGCGCACCCATGCCCGGGCGGCCGCCGATACCCTGGCCGCCCGCCGCGACGCGGTCGCCACCCGGTCGGCCGCACTTGCCGACGCGCGCCGCACGGCCGACGCGGCGGCCGAGGCGAGGCCGAGGCCGGCACACGGCTGCGGGCCGTCGAGGGCGAGCCCGGGCGGCTCCGCGCCCACCTGGACAGCTTGAGGGCCTCGGCGGCCTATCAGTCCCACGAGCAGCTCGCCGACCTGGAACGGCATGTGCACGACCTGGCCGAGGCGGCCGAGCGGGCCGGCGGGACCGTTGCCGCCGAGGAGACGGCGGCGGCCCGGCGTCGTACCGAATGGGAACGGGCGATGGTGGCGGCCCGGGACGCGCGGGCGGTGGCCGACCGGCTCGCCGCCGAACTTGTGCTCGACGCCGAGGCGGCGCGGATCACCTGGAGCGCCGACGACGCCGCCCCGGACGACCTGGCGGCCCGGATCACCGCCCGGGCCGCCGCGCGCCGCGACGACGTGCGCGCCGTCCGCACGCAGGTGACGCGGCACGGCCAGGCCGAACGTGACCAGTCCCGGGCCGCCGCCGACGCGGTGCGACAGGGCGGCCGGTGCCGCGCCCAGTTCCC
>NZ_JAEVHJ010000309.1:0-7824 GCF_016802855.1 Micromonospora sp. ATA51
ACCCGCCCGCGCGCCGCGCCGACCGCCGCGGTGGCGGCCGGCTGGTCGGGCGGGTCCACGTCCGCGGCCGAGGCCACCGCCCCGACGGTACGCAGCACCGGGCCGGCCGCGACGTCGGTCCGGCGGAACAGGGTGACCCGCGCCTGCCAGCCGGTGATCGGCGAGCGCAGGGTGCCCATCGTGTCGACCTTCGCCCAGGCCTCGTCGTGGGTCTGGCCGGGCACGGAGGTGCGGTGGATCGTCGTGTCGTCGGCGGCCCAGCGGCCCAGCACGTACCAGTCGGTGGACGGCGCGTCCCCGTCCCAGCCACGCAGCTCGACCTGGAGCCAGCCGCCCTCCGGGGTGTCCCCGGTCCAGGACGGGACGAGCTCGTCGACGCCGAAGCCCGGCCACACCACCGGGGTGGTCCAGGTTGCCAGGTCGTACCGGGCGGTGCGGCCGGTGTGCGGGTCGGTGTGGTCGAGTTGTCCGACCGGCGCCCCGATCGCCACGCCGCCCGGGACGGCGACCACCCCCTCGGCCGTGCCGAGGTCGAGGTCGGCCGGCAGGCGGAAGCCGCGGTACGCGATGTTCCGCCCAGGCGTTCCGGTCATGGCAGCTCCGTCCGCTCGTCGCCGGCCGCCGCACCGGGCGGCGCGCATGTAGGTGGGTGCCGGGAAGCATCGCGTACCCGAAGGTTTTCTGCAACGACGGCGAGGGCCGCCGGTTTGGCAGCCGGCACTAGGTTGTCGGGAGGTCACGAGGCAGGAGGCCGGGATGCGGGTACTGGTGGTGGAGGACGAGCGCAACCTCGCCGACGCGATCGCGCGCGGGCTGCGCAAGCGGGGCATGGCGGTGGACGTCGCGTACGACGGCGACACCGGGCACGAGGCCGCCTTCGTCACCCGGTACGACGTGGTGATCCTGGACCGGGACCTGCCCGGCGTGCCCGGCGACCGGATCTGCGCCGACCTGGCCGCGTCGGGCACCCTGACCCGGGTGCTGATGCTCACCGCGAGCGGCACCGTCGCCGACCGGGTCGAGGGACTGCAGCTCGGGGCCGACGACTACCTGCCCAAGCCGTTCGCCTTCGACGAGCTGGTCGCCCGGGTGCAGGCGCTCGGCCGGCGGGCCACCCCGGCCGCCCCGCCGGTGCTGGAGGTCGCCGACCTGGTGCTCGACCCGGCCCGTCGGGTGGTCACCCGGGGCGGCGAGCCGGTCGACCTGACCAACAAGGAGTTCGGCGTCCTCGCCGAGCTGCTCAAGGCCCGCGGCGCGGTGGTCTCCAGCGAGGAGCTGCTGGAACGGGTCTGGGACGCGAACACCGACCCGTTCACCACGATCGTCCGGGTCACCGTGATGACGCTGCGCAAGAAGCTCGGCGACCCGCCCCTGATCGAGACGGTGGTGGGCGCCGGCTACCGGACGGCCGAGGTGGCCGCATGAGCGCCCTGCGGCTGCGTCCCACGCTGCGGCTGCGGCTCACCCTGCTCAACGGGGTGCTGCTGGTCGGCGCCGGGGTGATCCTGGTGCTGCTCGCCTGGCTGCTGGTCCGCGACGCGCTGCGCCCGACGGACGAGCTGCTGCCCGGCACCACGGTGGTGCTCGCCGACGGCCGCACCCTGGACGCCGGGCAGTGGCAGCGGGAGCTGGTCGACGCCGCGTCGCGGGAGCTCCTGGTCAAGGGCCTGCTGGCGTTGCTGGCGATCAGCGTGGTCGGGGTCGCCGGGGCGTGGCTGGTGGCCGGCCGGGCGCTGCGCCCGCTGCACCAGGTCACCGCGACCGCCCAGCGCCTCGGGGAGGCCACCCTCGACCAGCGGATCGGCTGGTCCGGGGCGGACGACGAGGTGGCCGAGCTGGCCAAGACGTTCGACGCGATGCTGGACCGGATCGCCGCCGCGTTCGAGGCGCAGAAACGCTTCGTCGCCAACGCCTCGCACGAGCTGCGTACCCCGCTCGCGGTGATGCGGACCGAGATCGACGTGACGCTCAGCGACGACGAGGCGGACATCGCCGAGTACCGCCGGATGGCGACCGTGGTGCGGGACGCCTCGGAGCGGGCCAACGGGCTGGTCGACGCCCTGCTGGTGCTGGCCCGCAGCGAGGCCCAGACCGGCCGCCGGCTGGGCCGCCGCGCCGAGTGTGACCTCGCGGTCGGCACCGCCAACGCGCTCTCCGCCGTCGCCCGCGAGGTGGAACGGATCGGCCTGCGGGTGCAGACCTCGCTGCGCCCGGCGCCGGTGGTCGGCGACCCGGGGCTGCTGGACCGGCTCGCCGGCAACCTGATCGAGAACGCGGTCCGCTACAACCACCTGCACGGCCGGATCTGGGTGCGTACCGGCAGCGACGGGCAGCGTTCCTGGCTGGTGGTGGGGAACACCGGCTTCGAGGTCGCCCAGGCCGACGTGCCGGGGCTGTTCGAGCCGTTCCGGCGCGGCGGCCAGGAGCGGACCGGCGCGCGCGGGTCCGGCCTCGGGCTCTCCATCGTCCGCGCGGTCTGCGACGCGCACGGCGGCGCGGTCACGGTGGTCGCCCAGCCGGGCGGCGGCCTGGAGGTGACCGCCACCCTGCCCTCGGCCGACGCCCCCTGCCCGAACTGACCGGACCTCCTGCCCCATACCACAACGACGGCAGCAGCACCGCCGGGTTCGCGGCGGTGGGCGCCGTGGACGGCAACGTACCGGCCGGCACCCCGGCGGCCCTCTACAGCGACGAGCGCTGGGCCGGGCCGGCGTCGTCGCAACGGGTTGTGCCGCGCGGCCGAGCGGTGACATGATCGGCCGCGTCAGCCCGACGCGCGGAAGGGGGTGCGGTCGATGTCCACCAGGAACAGTCCCGCGCCCCGCCCCGGTCACCGCTGACACCATCCACTGCCGCGGGGCGCACTCCACCAGGAGGAAGCACCGTGAGTGCGTTGATCCACTGCGTCACCGTCGAGTCCGACGACCCGTACACCCTGGCCAGCTGGTGGGCGGGCGTGCTCGACCGCCGGCTGCACGATGACGACCAGCCGGGTGACCCCGAGGCGGTCCTGGTCGCGCCCGGCGGCCACGGTCCCGACCTGCTCTTCGCCGAGGTCGGCGAGCGGCACGGCAAGGGCGCGTTCCATCTCGACCTGCAACCGGCCGACCGGACCCGGGACGAGGAGGTCGAGCGGCTGCTCGGGCTCGGCGCCGTCCTGGTCGCCGACCGCCGTCGCCCGAACGGCACTGGCTGGGTCGTGCTCGCCGATCCGGAGGGCAACGAGTTCTGCGTCTGCCGCAGCGCCGCGGAACGAGCCGGGTCGGTCTGACCGTCGTCGGCGTCGCCCCCAACAGCAGGGTGACCGGAAACGACACCGGGCCCCCGCCGAGTGGCGGGGGCCCGGTGCGCCTGTCCGACGGGCGTCAGCCCTTCTGCTCGATCTGGCCGCGCATCGTGCTGAATTGGGCCTGCGCCTCGGCGCCGGTCTTGAAGTACAGGCCGATCACCCCGGTGCTGCCTCGGTCGCTCCAGACGCAGATCCCGAGCGGCACCTGCCCCGCCTTGGCGTCGCCACACTTCGCCTCGCCGCCGAGCGGGCCGGCGTCGACGGTCTTCATCTCGCCGATTTCGAGACCGCTGGTGCCCAGCGACCCGATGTTGGCGTCGAGGGACTTGGCCGGATCTGGGTTGAGGCCCGAGGCCGCGCCGACCATCACCAGGTCCTTCTTCGCCGCGCTGCCGTAGAAGGCGCTCACGGCGCTCGTCGCGTTCGGCGTGTCGCTGCGAAGGCTGTCCTCGACGTCCTTGGCGACCTTCACCAGGGCCGGGTCGGTGGACTTCGTGCGGCCGGCGAGGGTCTCGGGCGCCGTCACCCGGGTCTTGGTGGCGTCAACCACGTCGCCGACCTCGTCCTTGGCGGCGAAGAAGAGGACCGCGCCGCCGCCCAGGCAGAGCACCACCACGACGGCCAGGGTGATCAGCAGGATCCGGCCGACGTTCGACTTCTTCGGTGGCGGGCCGGCCGGGGCGCCGTAGGACGGCTGGCCGCTCTCCAGGTAGGAGCCGGCCTGCGGGGCGGACTGCTCGCCCGGGTAGCCGCCGTACTGGGGGCCGGGCTGCTGCGGCGGGTAGCCCCGCCGTACTGCGGGCCCGGCTGCTGCGGCGGGTAGCCGCCGGGCTGCTGGGGCGGGGGGTAGGAACCGGGATAGGGATTGGACGGCGGCTGGGACATGGGTCAGCTCCAGGTGAAGATCGTGACGGGTGATCGTAGCCAGGCCGGATGACGTGCCGCTGTCCGCCCGGCGACGAGGTGACGAAACCGCCGCCGGGTCGTGACCGGGCGCCCCGCCGGTCCCGGCTCGGCGGTCGGTCACCCGGGCGGTCGCGCCGCCGTACCAGGGAAGGCACGGTCGGCGCGGGCGGTCCGGCCCGGAATGACGATCGCGGTGGCCGGTCCGTCCGGGAGGGACGGCCGGCCACGCGATCGCGGGGGAGCGGGAGGGTCAGGCGCGCAGGCTGGCGACCCCGCGCGGCAGGAACCGCCGGCCGGTGACCCGCTCGGAGGTGCCGGTCCGGTCCAGGTACGGCGTGACGCCGCCCAGGTGGAACGGCCAGCCGGCGCCGAGGATCATGCACAGGTCGATGTCCTGCGCCTCGGCGACGACGCCCTCGTCGAGCATCAGCCGGATCTCCTGAGCCAGCGCGTCGAGCGCGTTCTGGCGTACCTGCTCGGCGGTCAGCGGCTGGTCGCCGACCACGAGCAGCTTGGCGACGTCGGCGTTGATCTGGTCGTCGACCACGATCGGCTGGCCGGAGTCGGCGATCCGCTTGAGGTTCTCGCTGACCCCGAACCGGTCCGGGTACGCCGCGTGCAGGGTGCCGCCCACGTGGTACGCCACGGCCGGGCCGACCAGCTGGAGCAGGGCGAGCGGGCGCATCGGCAGGCCCAGCGGGTCCAGCGCGCTGTTCGCCACGTCCAGCGGGGTGCCCGCGTCGACGGCGGCGAAGACCGTGCCGAGGAAGCGGGTGAGGAGCCGGTTGACCACGAACGCCGGGGCGTCCTTCACCAGCACCGAGGACTTCTTCAGCTGCTTGCCCACCGCGAACGCGGTGGCTAGGGCGACGTCGTCGGTCCGCTCACCGCGGACGATCTCCAGCAGCGGCAGCACGGCGACCGGGTTGAAGAAGTGGAAGCCGACCACCCGCTCCGGGTGCTCCAGCTCCTCCGCCATCGCGCTGATCGACAGCGACGAGGTGTTCGTCGCCAGCACGGCCTCCGGCTTGACGATCTTCTCCAGCTCGGCCCAGACCTGCTTCTTGACGTTCAGGTCCTCGAAGACCGCCTCGATGACGAAGTCACAGTCAGCGAACGAAGTGAGCTGGCCCGGCGTCGACGCGGCGAAGGCCTCTGCCTTCGGGGAGCCGCTGACCAGGCCGTACAGCTTGGCGGCGGTGCCCTTGTCCATCCGGCCCTTGCTGACGGCCTTCTCGATCTGGGTGTGCACGTAGCCGACGCCCTTGTCCACCCGCGACTGGTCCAGGTCGGTCATCACGACCGGCACCTGGAGGCGGCGGGCGAAGAGCAGCGCGAGCTGGCTGGCCATCAGGCCGGCGCCGACGATGCCCACCTTGGTGACCGGGCGGGCCAGGCCCTTGTCCGGCGCGCCGGCCGGCCGCTTGGCCCGCCGCTGTACCAGGTCGAAGGCGTACAGGCCGCTGCGTAGCTCCTCGGAGAAGACCAGGTCGGCCAGGGCCTCGTCCTCGGCGGCGGTGCCGGTGGCGAAGTCGGCGTCCTTGGCCGTCTCCAGCAGGTCCAGCGCCTTGTACGCGGCCGGAACCGCGCCGTGCAGCCGCTGGTCGAGGGTCTGCCGGGCGAAGTAGAGCACGCCCGCCCACATGTCCCTGTCGACCTCGGGCCGGGTCACGGTGACCTCGCCCCGGACCACGCCGGCCGCCCACTCGAGGGACCGCTCCAGGAAGTCCGCCGGCTCCAGCAGCACGTCCGCGATGCCCATCTCGGCGGCCTGCTTCGGCTTGAGCATCTTGTTCTGCATCAGCGGGTTCTGGATGACCACCTGGGTGGCGGCCGGGATGCCGATCAGGTTCGGCAGCAGCTGGGTGCCGCCCCAGCCGGGGACCAGGCCGAGCGACACCTCGGGCAGCGCCAGGGCCGCCGCGCCACCGGACAGCGTCCGGTAGTGGCAGTGCAGGGCCAGCTCCAGGCCGCCGCCCATCGCCGCGCCGTTGACGAAGGCGAAGGTCGGGATCTCGCTGTCCTTGAGCCGGGCGAAGACCCGGTGGCCGAGCCGGCCGATCTCCAGCGCCTGCGCGCGGTCGGCGAGCGCCGGCAGGCCGACGATGTCCGCGCCCACGCAGAAGATGTACGGCTTGCCGGTGACCGCGATGAACGCCGGGTTCGCCGCGAGGGCGGCGGTGATCGCCTCGTCCAGGCTGGTCAGGCCGCCCGGGCCGAAGGTGTTCGGCTTGGTGTGGTCGAAGCCGTTGTCCAGCGTGATCAGGGCGGCCGGCCGGTCCAGGCCGGGTACGTTCACCTGACGCAGCAGCGCCTTGGTGACGACCTCGTTCGGTGCGGCGAGCGTGCTCACTTGTTGCCACCCTCCCAGTGCGGGTTCTCCCAGATCACGGTGCCGCCCATGCCGATGCCGATGCACATGGCGGTGAGGCCGTAGCGAACCTCGGGGTGCTCGGCGAACTGCCGGGCGAGCTGGGTCATCAGCCGGACGCCCGAGGACGCCAGCGGGTGACCGATGGCGATCGCGCCGCCCCACGGGTTGACCCGCGGGTCGTCGTCGGCGATGCCGAAGTGGTCGAGGAAGGCGAGCACCTGCACGGCGAACGCCTCGTTCAGCTCGAACAGGCCGATGTCGTCGATGGTCAGGCCGGCGATCCGCAGCGCCTTCTCGGTCGACGGGATCGGGCCGACGCCCATCACCTCGGGCTCGACGCCGACGAAGCCGAACGACACCAGCCGCATGGCGACCGGGAGGCCCAGCTCGCGGGCGACGTCCTCGGAGGCGAGCAGGCTGGCCGTGGCGCCGTCGTTCAGGCCGGCCGCGTTGCCCGCGGTGACCTTGCCGTGCGGGCGGAACGGGGTCTTCAGGGAGGCGAGCTTCTCCAGCGAGGTGTCCCGGGGAGCCTCGTCCACGGTGGCCAGGCCCCAGCCGTTCTCCTCGTCGCGGATGGCGACCGGCACCAGGTCGTCCTGCAGCTTGCCGTTGGCGTACGCCTTGGCGGTCTTCTGCTGCGAGGCGAGCGCGAACGCGTCGGTGCGCTCCTTGGTGATGTGCGGGACCCGGTCGTGCAGGTTCTCCGCGGTGGCGCCCATGACCAGGGCGGACGGGTCGACCAGCTTCTCCGCGATGATCCGCGGGTTGGGGTCGACGCCCTCACCCATCGGGTGGCGGCCCATGTGCTCGACACCGCCGGCGATGGCGATGTCGTACGCGCCCATGGCGATGCCGCTGGCGACGGTGGTTACGGCGGTCATCGCGCCGGCGCACATCCGGTCGATGGCGAAGCCGGGGACCGTCTTGGGCAGGCCGGCCAGCAGGGCGGCGGTGCGGCCGATGGTCAGGCCCTGGTCGCCGATCTGGGTGGTGGCGGCGATGGCGACCTCCTCGACCCGCTCCGGCGGCAGCTGCGGGTTGCGGCGCAGCAGCTCACGGATGCAGCGGATCACCAGGTCGTCGGCGCGGGTGTTGGCGTACATGCCACCCGCCTTGCCGAACGGGGTACGGACGCCGTCGACGAAGACGACATCTCGAACTTCACGGGGCACTTGAGCCTCCTAGCCGGCACTGGCATTTCCCTCGGATGCTACTCGCCAGTAACCAACCCCGACACCACCCCCCATGTGGCCCA
>NZ_JAEVHJ010000310.1:0-7798 GCF_016802855.1 Micromonospora sp. ATA51
CCCTCCGGCGTCTCCCAGCCGGCCGGGGCGTAGCGCTCGCGGAAGTAGCCGCCGGGGTCGTGGACCAGGTCGACCACGCGTTCCAGGTGCAGCTCGTCGGACAGCTCGGCGACGCCCTCCGGCGTCTCCCAGCCGGCCGGGGCGTAGCGCTCGCGGAAGTAGCCGCCGGGGTCGTGGACCAGGTCGACCACGCGTTCCAGGTGCAGCTCGTCGCGGCGGCGGGGAAGCCGGATCGGCGCGTCCCCGGGCGGCATCGGCGCGCTGGGCTGGCTGGCGGCCGCCGGGTCGACCAGGCCGAGCAGGTCGAGCACCGGGATCGACCAGGGTGCCCGGCGCAGCAGGTAGGTCAGCACCAGCAGGTCGACCAGGTCGTCGGCGAGTTCCGCGGGCAGGCCGGGCACGTCCGGCAGCCCGTTCTGCACGCTCGGCAGCGCGCCGATCTGCCCGAACACCTTCCCGATCGCCTCGCCGAGGGTGCGCAGCCCGTCGAGGCTGTCCAGCTTCGCATCGTTGCGGACCACCGCCACCGCGGCCAGCGCCTCCCCGACGGTGGCTGCCCACTCCTCGAAGCGGGCGGCGTCGAAGCCGCTGACCGCCTCCAGGTCCCAGCCGAGGGCGCGCATCAACCGGGCCCGCCGCCACGGGTCGTACGCGGCCAGCACCGGCTCGGCGAGCAGCCGGACCTCGTCCCACAGCAGCGCGAGTGCGTTCTTGCCGTCAGTCATCGCACATCCCGTCCTTCCGTGCCGCCCGGCCGTCCGCCGGTCACGCGGTCACCCGCGGCAGGTCGCTCAGGTCCAGCCGCAGCGAGCCGCGGGCGGCGGAGAGGGTCCGCTCGGCCGCCGGCAGGGTCGCCACGGGCAGCGTGTAACGGTGCCCGGCCGGCCAGGTCGGCCAGCCGACGGTCGAGCCGAGCGCGGTGGCCACCGGGGCGTCGGCCGCCACGACCTGCCGGATGGCGGTGACCAGGGCGGCCTCGTGCGCGTCGGTCCAGCCGGTGGGTGGCCCGCCGAAGTCCGGGCCGAGCGCCTTCGCCTTGCTCAGCACCAGGTGCAGCTCGGTGGCGGCCCGCGGCCGGCTGCGGAACTCCGCCGTCTCCGCGCGGGAGGTGGGCGGCCCGACCGCGACGAGCTGGTGCGCCCGGTACTGCTGCCAGCAGGCGAGCAGCGCCGCCGATCGCTCCGAGGTGAACACGTCCCCGATCCGGGCCCGGCGGGGTTTGCCGTCGGCGCCCGGCACGTCCGGTACGCCGGGCGTGATCGCCGGGTCCGGCGAGTCCCAGTCGGTCACGAGGAGGTCGTGCAGCCGCTGGCGGGCGAACGCCCACATCCCCCGCCGAACGCCGTCGTGGGCGCGCAGGGCCAGCGCGTACCGGTGCATCCAGTGCCAGGAGCGCAACCCGAGCAGTTCCAGGGTGGTGCCGATGCCGTCGCGGGCCGCGCCGGTGGAGTCGGTCTGCGCGGGTCGGGCGCGCAGCACCCGCAGGTCGGCGAAGAGCAGGCCCGCCCCGTCGCGCCCCCAGCCGGGGACGGCGTTCACCCCGCCCTGCCCGCCGAGCGCGTCGTACGCGTCCCGGTCGGTGGCCCGCAGGTAGGCCAGGTACGCCCAGAGCTCGCCCGGTTCGGCGTTGATGTCCGGCCGCGGTGGCAGGGTGGTCGGGGCGACCTGCGGCCCGTGCGCCCGCCAGCCGAAGGGGCCGAGCCGGAGCACCGCCGGATCGTCGGCCGCGACGGCGTCCAGCCAGCCTCCCGCGGCCTCGGGCACGTGGTTCTCGGCGCCGCCCGGAGGACCTTGAAGGTGGAGAGCTGCCGGGCGGCCCGGGCGCCGGCGTCCCCACCACCGGCGATGGCGGTGGCCAGGTCGGTCAGCGTGGGGCCGGTGACGTGCCCCTGCGCCCGGGGCAGGACGCCTCCGGCAGCAGCTCCGACTCGGCGTCGAGGACCGGCCCGCTCCACTCGGCGTCGACGGCGTGCGCCCGGTACGCACCCAGCCGGATCAGCTCCGGGTGCCCGGCGGGGGCGCTCCCCGCGCCGGCCGGCCGGCCGGTGACCACCCGTGAGTAGAGCCGCTGGTCGGCGGCGGTGACCTGGTCGAAGATCCAGACGTTGGGTTGGTCCAGCCGCTGCGGGCTGTCCCCGGCGACCTGCCACGACTCGACCACCACCGGGCAGCGCCACCGCTTGTCCAGCCAGTGCTTGACCGCCACCTGGGTGGCGAGATCCGCCACCCCGCTGATCGGCCCGAGGTAGCGCTCGGACTCCGGCACGTCGACCGGTTGCAGCCGGTCGGAGTACCGGGGGGCGGTGGAGCCGGCGGGCTCGACGGCGGTCCGCTCCCGCCGGGCGTACGCCTGGAACTCGCGCACCGCCCAGTAGGTGAGGATGCCGTACTCGCCGTCGGTCTCCTCGGGGGTGAGGAAGCCCAGCGTCGCCAGGTCGTGCTGGAGCCGGCTCACCCACCGGTCGGTGACCAGGGTCGCCGGGCGGTCCACCCCGTCGTACCGGGCCTTGGCGGTGGCCGTGGCGTCGTGGTCGTCGGGCCGCAGCACGAAACCGCCGTACGGGGCGACGGTGGTCAGCGAGCAGCCGAAGGAGAGGTCGACGGTGTACGTGGTCAGCGCGGCGGCGCGTTGCTCCCCGGGCAGCTGCCACCAGAGCCGCTGGGTGGCGGACTTGCACTCCCCGGCGGGCCAGTCGAAGGTGATCTCGCCGAGGTTGTTGCGCCCGACGATCTCCTTGCCGTTGCCCCACGATCCCTTGTAGTGGTCCAGGTTCCGGGCCGCCGCCAGGTACTGGGCGAGGGCCTGGTCGCGGGGCAGGCCGGCGGGGTCCAGCACCGACTCCGGCGTCCCGTCGCGGCGCACCGTCGGGTCGGCCTCGTCGTGCCGGAGGAACTGCACGTACACGTTCCACTCGGGCTGCCGGCCGAGCACCTTGAGCGCGTCGTAGTCGCTGACCGCCGGGCGACCCGATACCCACCAGCCGGTCACGTCGTCGGCGGCGACGGCCACCTGCACTCCGGCCTGCATCCGCTGCCCCTCCTTGTCGGGCAGCTCGTTGGCCCAGCCGACCAGGTCGATCCGGCCGGTCACGTCGAGCAGCGGCACGTAGCCGACGTCGTGCAGCAGCCGGGTCTTGAAGTCCTCGTTGCGGAACGCGCTGGCCACGAAGCCGGCGAGCACGCCCTCGGTGCGGTTGACCCCCTCGTAGGGTTTCGCCGGGTCGGGCCCGCAGGCGTAGGGGAGGGTGGCCGAGTAGCGGATACGTTCGGCGGATCCGAAGTGGATGTCGCCGCCGAGCAGCACCAGTCGCCGGCGCCGCACGCCGTCGGGCCCCGGGGGCGCCGCGGCGAAGAGCCGGGCCAGGATCTTGTGTACGGCGGCGTCGCTGGCCACCCAGGCGTCCTCTGCGTCGGCGGTCCACCGCCCGGCGGTCGCGTTGGCGATCGGCTGGGCGAGCTGTTCCAGCACCGGCACGCCGAACAGGGCGACGGGTTGGGCGATCACCGTGACCGCGTCGTCGCCGAGCACCCCGCCGCCGGTGAGCATCTCGTTGAGCGGCTGGTCGTCCAGGAGCAGGCCGCCGGGGTGTTCGGGCCCGGCCGGGTACTGCCGCCAGGTGCGGGTGTCCAGCGCGACCAGCTGGTAGCGAGGCCAGGTGACGGTGTAGTGGTAGGTCAGGGCTCCCGCCGGCCGGGTCAGCCGCCCCTCGTTGGTGACCGCCGTCGGCAGGCCGAGCCGGGTGCGCAGCGTCAGGTCGTCCGCGTCGTTCGCGCCGGCCGACCAGCCGCGCAGGGCCGCCAGCGCCGTCCGCCCGGGCTCCCCTGCCGAGCCGGTCTCGGCGTACCGGTCCGGGGTGTTCCCCCAGGCCTGGAAGACCACGAAGGCGGCCATCGCGTTGCGGACGATCCGTCGGCCGAGCGGGGACTTGACCACCGCGTCGTCGACCCAGGTCCGGGTCATGTTCCAGTCGTCGGTGACCTCGTGGTCGTCGGGCACCATGTACGTCGCCACGTTGGCCAGTTGCCGGCGCACCGCGGCCAGCCCGAGGCGGAACGTGCGCAGCGCGATCGCCTGCTGCTGCCAGCGCTCGTACCGCTCGATGATCTCCTTCTGCTGCGCGCTCGGCGTGTAGGCCCGCCCGGCCAGCATCAGGTCGTACACCGTCTCGCCGGGCCGGCGGTCCTCCGGGTCCTTGAGGATCCGGGTGTCGGCGGCGAGGACGTGCTCGAAGGTCGGCCAGCTCTGCGGCCACAGCACATCCGACCAGGCCATCAGGTACACGCACAGGTACTCGCGCAGGGACATCAGGTGGCTGTCGGCCGCGCCGGAGGTGAACTTCGCGTCCCGCTCCATCGTGGTGGCCCGCTTCCCGGGCAGGTACGTCGCGTCGGTCGGCGGCGAGCTGGTGCCGACCGGCATCGCCTCGGGTGGGAGGCCGAGCCGGGCGGCCACCCCCTGGTACGCGGGCACCGCGGGGTCGCTGCCGGTGGCGGGCAGGGCGTCGTGGCCGTGGACCAGGCCGAGCAGCGGGTCGGCCACGTCGTCGGCGTAGATCTGGTCGCCGCCGAGGACGAGCTGGTGGGGACGGTGCACCGGGTCCCCGCCGGCGGCGGCGATGATCGGGTCGAGGATGGGGAAGGCATCCGGGCCCTCGCCGTGCGGCTTGCGGCACGACCCGTGGAAGATGCGCAGCTGGTTGGGGTCGGTCGGCGGGGTGACGAAGGTTGGCACGGCGGGGACGGCGGCCGGCGCCTGTGGGTGCCCTGGTAGGTCAGCGCGGCCCGGGCGGCCGCCGCGTCGGCGGCCACCACGTCGGCGTCGAAGAGGCTGCCCGCGCTCGCCCCGCCGGAGAAGGCCAGGTCGTAGCCGTAGAGGGTGCCGGGGGCGAGGGTGATCCCGGTGGCGGTCACCGCGACGACGTGGAGGCGGTCGGCGAGCCGTACCGTCGTCCGGCTGCCGGTGCCGACGCTCGCGGCGCGGGCGAATCCGGGGGCCGGGCCGAGCGCGAAGACGGTCAGCGTCACGGTGCACTCGGCGCGGAGGGCGACGAACACCGTGACGCTGGTCGGGTCGACGCGGCGCACGATCGGACCGCAGAGGACGAGCGGTAGGCCGGTCGGAGCGGTCATGTGGTGTCCCTTCGCCCTCGGCGACGACCGTTGTAGACCTCGATTGAAGTCACTGCGCCGCGCGCCGACTACCGGCGCAACAGCGCGAACGTTCGGCCTTGCCGGGTGACAACCATCGAATCGACGACGGGTGGCCCGATCCGACCGGGCGGGCTGAACGTCTACTCAGGCTTTTCCGGTGACGGGGACCCGACGCGCCACTTGCCCCGGCCAACCGCCTCGCGGTAGAGCCCTTCGGCAGCGGTGACCGCGCGACAACGCGAAGACCCGCACCGAGATGGCTCGGTGCGGGTCTTCGGAGGTTCGGTCTGCGGGCCGGGACGGGTCAGTAGACGGTCACGCCGTACGCGCTGGCCGCCTCGGTGACCGGCTGGAAGAACGTCGTACCGCCGGACCGGCAGTCGCCGCTGCCGCCGGAGGTGATGCCGAGCGCCTTGGTGCCGTCGTAGAGCGGGCCGCCGGAGTCACCGGGCTCGGCGCAGACGGTGGTCTGGATCATGCCCTTGACGGTGCCGCTGCCCACGTAGCGGACCGTGACGTTGAGGGCGGTCACCGTGCCGCTGTGGGTGCCGGTGGTGGACCCGGTGCGCTTGACCGCCTCGCCGACGAACGCGTTGGCGGCGGTGTAGCCGCCGGGGTGGGTCAGCGAGGTGTTGTCGTAGCGGACGAGGGCGTAGTCGTTGCCCGGGAAGCTGGAGCTGATCGTCGGGCCGATCAGGGTCTTCTGCCCGGAGTCGGTGTACCACGTGTTGGCGACGTCGCCGCAGTGCCCGGCGGTCAGGAAGTAGTAGACGCCGGACTTGACCACGTTGAAGCCCAGCGAGCAGCGGTAGCCGCCGCCGTAGATGGCGTTGCCGGCGGACAGCATCGGGCGGAAGACGCCACGGGCCCGCTCGATCCGGATCGCCCCGGCGTTGCCGCCGGCGCTCTTCTTGATGGTGGCGAGTTCGGCGGCGGACACCGAGTCGTCCGCGGTCACCACCACGCGGCCGGAGGCCGCGTCGACGCGCCAGGCGATGCCCTCGACACCGGACGCCTGCACGGCGGTGTCGGCCTGGGCGAGCTGGCTGGCGCTCCAGCTCTGCGGGGCGGCCGAGGCGGCGCTCGGCACGGTGAACGCGCCGACGGCGACCAGGCCGACGGCGGCGGCGAGCAGTGGGGTGAGCCGGCCGGGGGTGTGTCGGATTCTCACGGTCTCCTCCTCGGAGGGCGGCGGGCGACCGGTGCGGGCGGGGCCCATGAGGCGTCGCGGTGGTCTCGGCTCGGGGTGTTGACCTCGGCGAACGTGGTAGCCGCGAGTATCTACCAGCGTCGATTCATCCGCAAGGGGCCCACCGGCGGTGGCCGGTCCGCGACTAGGGTGTCCGCGGGGAGGTACGCAATGACGTTGCAGATGACCGGGGCCGCGCGCCCACCCGTCCGCGCCACCGACGGGGGCCTCCGGTGAGCCGGACCGCCGACCCCCACCTCGCCGCGCTGGTCGCGGCGCTCCCCGGCGCCGTCGCGACCCGGGCGGCGGACCGGCTGCCGGCTGGCCCACGACGCGTCGCACTACCTGGCTGCACCCGCGAGCGGTGGTCACCCCGGCCGACGCCGACCAGGTCGCGGCCCTGCTGCGGCACAGCCGTCGCAGCGGTACGCCGTTGACCTTCCGTTCCGGCGGGACCAGCCTCAGCGGGCAGGCCGTCACCGACCAGCTCCTCGTCGACACCCGCCGGCACTTCCGCGAGCTGACCGTCCTCGACGACGGCCGGCGGTCCGGGTGCAGCCCGGCGTCGTGCTGCGCCAGGTCAACAACCGGCTCGCCCCGTACGGCCGCAAGCTCGGCCCCGACCCGGCCAGCGAGTCCGCCTGCACCATCGGCGGCGTCGTCGCCAACAACTCCAGCGGGATGACCTGCGGCACCGAGTTCAACACCTACCGGACGCTGGAGTCGCTGCTGCTGGTGCTGCCCAGCGGGACCGTCCTGGACACCGGCGCCCCGGACGCCGACGAGCGGCTGCGGGCCACCGAGCCGGAGCTGCACGCCGGCCTGCTGCGGTTGCGCGACCGGGTCCGCGGCAACCCCGACTCGGTCCGCCGGGTGCGGGCCCAGTACGCCATGAAGAACACCATGGGCTACGGGGTGAACGCCTTCCTCGACCACGACTCGCCCAGCGAGCTGCTGACCCGGCTGGTGGTGGGCAGCGAGGGCACCCTCGCCTTCGTCGCGGCGGCGACCTTCCGCACCGTACCGGTGCGCCGGCACGCCGCGACCGGCCTGCTCGTCTTCGACGACCTGGCCCGGGCGATGGCCGCGATGCCGGCGCTGGTCGCCGCGGCCCGGCGGCGGTCGAGCTGCTCGACGCCGCCGCGCTGCGGGTCGCCCAGCTCGACCCGCAGGCGGACGCCGCACTGCGCGGCCTGGCCGTCCGGGAGCACGCCGCGCTGCTGGTCGAGTGGCAGCTGCCGGCCCCGACGTCCCAGATCAGCCGGCCGAGTCGGGGCCGCAGCCGGGCCACCACGAGGGCGCGCACCTCGGCTTTGGTGATCATCGAGGCGCGGTGGGCGTACGCGGACTCGGGCAGCGCCCACCCGCCGGGCGGCGCGGCGGCCGGCTGGTTGTCGGCGCGCATCGCGTCCGAGGGCGGGCACGCGGCCTCCCCCGGTTCCGGGTGCGGCGGCCGCC
>NZ_JAEVHJ010000311.1:0-7789 GCF_016802855.1 Micromonospora sp. ATA51
CGTCGTGCTGACCGGCGGCAATGTCGAGGCGGCGCTGGTCGCCCGGTTGGCGGGCGACGGGCTTGCCAATGGCACGAGTGTGGAAGGGGTGGCGGCATGAGCGCGTCATCCGGATCGGGATTCGTGTTCGGTGGCCCGTCGGCGGAGCACGAGGTCTCCTGCGCCTCGGCGCTCGGCGTGGCCCGGGCGCTGGCCGGCGGCGGGTACCGGACGGTCGCCATCGGCGTCACCCGCAGCGGCGGGTTCCGGCTGGTGCCGGATGCCGTCCTGGCCGAGCTGCGGGACCGGCCCGCCGCCGACCGGGCCATCGACGACCGGCTGACGGTGACCGGGCCGGCGGTCGAGCTGCGGGCCGGCCCGCGCCCGGGGACCGTGCTGGTTTCCACCCGGAACGCCCCCGGCGCGGTGCACGCCGAGCTGGACGTGGTCTTCCCAGTGCTGCACGGTCCGTTCGGCGAGGACGGGGTGGTGCAGGGGCTGCTGGAGTCGCTGGACGTGCCGTACGTCGGGTGCGGGATCCTCGCCTCCGCCGTCGGCATGAACAAGGTGGCGATGAAGCGGGCGCTGCTCGCCGACGGCATCCCGATCACCCCGCACGTCACGTTCGACGCGCACACCTTCCGGCAGGCCGACGACCCGGCGAAGCTGGTGGTGGGGCTGCGCCGGCCGCTGTTCGTCAAGCCGGCCAGCATGGGCTCCTCGATCGGCATCTCCCGGGTCGGCGAGGGCGACGACCTGGCCGCCGCGGTGGAGGAGGCGCTCCGGCACGACCAGTTCGTCGTGGTCGAGCAGGGGGTCGCCGGCCGGGAGCTGGAGTGCGCCGTGCTGGGCGGCTGGCGCCCGGAGGCGTCGGCGGTGGGCGAGGTGCGGGTCGCCGGGGGTTGGTTCGACTACCAGCAGAAGTACTTCGGCGACGCCGACCCGATGGTGGTCCCGGCCGTGCTGCCCGACGAGGTGACCGAGCGGGTCCGCGAGCTGTCCCTGCGCGCGTTCGCCGCGATCGGGGGCTGGGGCCTGGCCCGGGTCGACTTCCTCTACGACGAGACGACCGGCGAGTTGTACGTCAACGAGCTGAACACCATGCCCGGTTTCACCGCGCACTCCATGTACCCGAAGGTGTGGGCGGCGGTGGGCGTCGGCTACCGCGAGGTGGTGGACCGCCTGGTCGAGCTGGCCCGTACCCGGCACGCGGAGCGCGCCGCGACCGCCGCCCGGAGCGCCCGATGATCCTGCTCTCCGATCCGCGGGTGGCGGCGGTGCCGAGCGCCGACGACGGCGAGCCGCTGGTGGACCTGCGCGACCTGCCCGAGCTGCGGCTGGACGGGCGGGCGGCCGACCCCGCCGGGGCGTACGCCCGGCTGCGCCGCGGGGTCGTGGACCGGCTGCTGACCGCGCAGCGTTCGCTGCCCGCCGGGGTGCGCCTGCTGGTCATCGAGGGATACCGGCCGTACCAGGCCCAGCTGGGCATCTTCACCGGCTACCGGGACGAGCTGGGCCGGCGGCACCCGGACTGGTCGCCGGAGCGGCTGCACCGGGAGACCAGCAAGTTCGTCTCGCCGGTCGAGGTGGCGCCGCACAGCACGGGCGGGGCGGTGGACCTGACCCTGTGCACCGACGACGGCGCGGAGCTGGACCTGGGCACCGCCGTGGACGCCACCCCGGAGGACAGCGCCGGCGCCTGCTTCACCGGCGCCCCCACCATCGGCGCGACCGCACGCCGGCACCGACGGATCCTGGTGGACGCGCTCGGCGGGGCGGGGCTGGTGAACTACCCGACCGAGTGGTGGCACTGGTCGTACGGCGACCGCTACTGGGCGTTGACCACGGCGCGTCCCACACCCGGTACGGGCCGCTGTGACGGACCATTCGCGGCGCGCTGCTGTTGAGCCTGATCGCCCGGACCGGTCAACCCTTGCGACCGCTGGTGGCGATGCCCTCGACGAAGTGCCGCTGGGCGAGGAAGAACAGGATGATCATCGGCACGGTGGCGATGACGCTGCCGGCGAGGACGACCTCCCACTGCTGCTCGCCGCCGTAGCCGAACCGGTCGAGCACCACCTTCAGCCCGCGCGGCAGCGTGTAGAGCTGCTCGTTGCGCAGGTAGATCAGCGGCTTGAGCAGGTCCGTCCAGCTCGCCTTGAACTCGAAGACGAACGCCACCAGCAGGGCCGGCCGGATCAGCGGGAAGGCCAGCTTCCAGAACAGCTGCGGATAGCTGGCCCCGTCCACCCGGGCCGCCTCGAAGTACTCCCGGGGCAGCGAGAGGAGGAACTGACGGAGCAGGAAGATGTAGAACGCCGAGCCGAAGAGGTTGCCCGCCCAGAGCGGCACCTGGGTGTCGGTCAGCCCGAGCTTCGACCAGATCAGGTACGTCGGGATCATGGTGACCGCGAACGGCAGCATCATGGTGGCGAGCACCAGGCCGAAGAGCAGGTTGCGGCCGGGGAATCGGAAGTAGGCGAAGCCGAAGGCCACCCAGGCGCTGGAGATGGTGACCGCCCCGGCGGCGGCCGACCCGACCACCACGCTGTTGAGCAGCCAGGTGACCAGGGGCACCGCCCGCCACGCCTCGGCGTAGTTGTCCGGGGCGAAGGGGGTGGGCAGGAAGCCCGGGGCGAAGACGTACTCCCGGGGGCGCAGCGAGGCGCTGATCAGCCAGACGAACGGCAGCATGAAGATCACCGCCGCGCCGACCAGGGCCGCCACGAAGAGCACCCGCTGCCAGCGCGGTCGCCGGCCGTCCTCCGCGGGCAGCCGCCGGGCCGCCGGCGCGCCGCCCCGATCTCGGGTGCGGCGGTGACGGCGCCCGGCGAGACCGTGGTGCTCACGCCTCCGCCCCGCCCTCGGGGTCCTCCTCGGCCCGGGAACGCCGGGCGTTGGCCACCGGACCCTCGGTCACCGGGTATTCCCGGGCCTCGCACTGGTGGGGGTGCCAGTCGGCGCCCAGCCGGGTCCGCCGGCTGTTGGCCACCCCGTGGTACGACTCGCTCATCGTTCCTCCCCCTCGTAGTACACGAACCGGTTGCTGAGCCTCACCTGTACCACGGTGATCACCAGGATGATCACGAAGAGCAGCCAGGCCATCGCCGAGGCGAAGCCCATGTGCAGGAACTGGAACGCTTCCTGGAACAAATGGATCACGTAGAACGATGCCGCATCGCTGTTGAACGACCCCGCGGTCTGCCGGTTGCCGAAGTACATGGTGTAGACCTCGGTGAACATCTGCAGCGACGCGATGGTGTTGACGATCAACGTGAAGAAGAGCGACCCGGAGATCATCGGCACGGTCACGTGCCGGAACCGGGCCCAGGCGTCGGCCCCGTCGAGGTCGGCGGCCTCGTACAGGTCGCGCGGCACGTTCTGCAACGCGGCCAGGTAGATGATCACGGTGGAGCCGAGGCTCCAAAGGCTCATCAGCACGATGCCGGGCAGCACCCAGTCCGGGTCGGTGGTCCAGCTCGGCCCGTCGATCCCCACCAGCCCCAGCGCCCGGTTGATCAGGCCGTCCTGGGTGTTGAGCAGGAGCAGGAACAGGATGCCGACGGCCACCGCCGGGGTCATCACCGGCAGGTAGAACACGGTCCGGAAGAAGCCCTGGAGCCGGCCGACCCGCTTGAGCAGCAGCGCCAGCCCCAGCGAGATGGCCATCACGAGCGGCACGTGCAGCGCCGTGTAGTAGACGGTGTTGCCGAGGCTGCGGGCGACCTGCGGGTCGGCCATCAGCTCCCGGTAGTTGTCCAGCCCGGTGTACTCCGGTGGGTTGATCACGTCGTACTCGGTGAAGCTGAGCCACGCGCTGGCGATCATCGGGCCGGCCTGGAAGACCAGGAACCCGACGATCCACGGCGCCAGGAACAGGTACGCCCAGCGGGCCTCCCGCCGGGCCAGCGGCGTACGACGCCGCCGGCCCGGGGCGGGAGCGCTGACGGTGGTGGCCATCGCCGGCCTACTTCGCGGCCTTGTCCAGCGCCGCGGTCGCCTCCTGCTGGGCCCGGCCCAGTGCCTGCGCCGGCTGGGCCTGCCCCGAGAGCACCCGGTTGACCGCGTCCGTCCAGGCCTTGTCGAACTCGGCGCCGGCCGGCGAGGCGGGCATGGCGAACGCGGCGTCCTGCGCCGACCGGATGGTGGCCACCGCGTCGTCGAAGCGCTTGTTGCCGGTCGGCTGGTACAGCTCGTCGAAGATCTTCTTGTCGGCGTTGGCGTTGCCGGTCCAGACGCCGGTGAAGGGCAGGTTGGCGGCCTTGCGGGCCTCGGCCCGGGCCTTCGCCGCGGCGAACCAGGTGTCGGTGGCGGTCATCTGCTTGACGAAGCGGCAGGCCGCGTCCGGGTTCTTCGCCCCCTTGGTGATCACCCAGGCCTGCCCGGCGGACATGGTCAACGGCTTGCCCTG
This sequence comes from Micromonospora sp. ATA51, assembly GCF_016802855.1. Classification (NCBI taxonomy): domain Bacteria; kingdom Bacillati; phylum Actinomycetota; class Actinomycetes; order Micromonosporales; family Micromonosporaceae; genus Micromonospora; species Micromonospora sp. ATA51. The sequence goes on from NZ_JAEVHJ010000311.1 coordinate 4,391, forward strand.
CCGGTCGACGAAGGGCTTGACCACGAGCTCGGCCTTGGGGCTGTTCTTGGCAACCTGGTTGAGGAACCACTCCTCCATCGGCCACGCGGCGATCTGGTTCTTGGCCAGCGGGTTCTGCGCGCCGAAGAAGTCGAAGGTGTCCCGGAACGACTTGAACTTGCCCCAGCCGCCCTGGTCCTGGATCAGCTTCAGGCCGGTGGTCAGCGCCTCTACCACCTTCGGGTCGTTGAGGTTGGCCTTCGCGCCGTCGGCCGAGATCATCTCGGCGCCGTTGGCCTTGACCCACATCGGCAGGAACTCGGGGATCTTCGGGTCGATGCCGATCCTGGTGAGCTTGCCGCCGGTGACCTTGGCCAGTTTGGCGTTGAGCGCCGGCAGCGCCGCCCAGTCCGACAGGTCCACGTCGTCGGCGGTCAGCCCGGCCTGCTTGAGCAGTGTCTCGTTGAGGTAGACCACGCGCACCTGGGAGAACTCGGGGATGCCGTAGACGATGCCGTCCAGGGTGACCTGGTCCTTGGCGGCCTGCCGGTACTGCCCGAGGTCGATCTGCTGCTTGTCGACGCAGTCGGTCAAGGGTTGGATCGAGCCGCGCTTGGCGTACGTGCCGATCAGCTTGCGGTCCATGTACACCAGGTCCGGCGGGTTGCCCGAGGCGACCGCCGAGAGGAACTGCTGCTCGTCGAAGGCACCCTCGGTGATCTTCAAATCGACGTTCGGGTTGTCCCGTTTGAACGCGTCCACCCGGGTCTTGGCGATCTCGTCCGACAGGCCGAAGCCCATGGTGGTCAGCGCCCCCGTACCCTTCGATCCGCCGCCACCGCTGTCGCCGCCGCCGACTCCCCCGCAACCGCTGATCGCCAGGGTGAGGACCCCGGCCAGCGCAGTCACCCGCAGTGTCCGTGACATGGTTACCTCCTGAGAGCCCGCGGGCCGCCTTGCCCGCGCGAGCAGCACTTCTCCCGTCGAGCCGAATCTCAAACCCGACGACCGGGGGAAACGTCGGACGGGGTTGCGGGCGAAGGCCAGCAGTACGACATCGATGCCCGGACGGGAGGCGTACGCGTGCGCCGTCGCCGCCCACGCTCTCGCCGCAGGAGGGCAGGCACACCGAGTTGACCGGCGGGTCGCGCCGCCACCGTCACCGGCGCGACCGGGTCACCAGGTGCGCCAGCTGCGCCAGATCCGCGACCCGCAGGTCCGCGTCGACACCCTTCAGGGCGGCCGTCAGGGCGCCCGCCGCGCGCCCGGCCTGGACTCCGACCGCGGCGTCCTCGACGACCAGGCAACGCTCGGGGGGCACGTCCAGCAGCAGGGCAGCGCGCAGGTAGCCCTGCGGGTCCGGCTTGCCGACGCTGACGTCGTCGACCGTGACCAGCACGGGCGCGTCGATGCCGGCGGCGGCCAGCCGCGCCTTGGCCAGGCGGGTGTCCGCGCTGGTCACCACCGCCCACGGCAGCCGGAACCGGGCCAGCGTCGCCAGCAGTTCGAGTGCGCCGCGCGTGGCGGTGACGTCGGACAGGTCGTCGTACTGGAGCTCCAACTGCCGTGCCGCGGACGCCGCCACCGCCGCGTCGTCGAGGTGGGGCAGCAACCGGCGGACGGTACGGTCGGCCGGGCTGCCGTGCGCGATCGCCAAGGCCGACTCCGGGTCGACGTCGTACTCGCCGGCCCACACCCGCCACGCCCGCTCCACCGCGGCGTCGGAGTCGACCAGGGTGCCGTCCATGTCCAGCAGCACGGCATCCACCGCCGACAGGTCCCCGACAACCGCCCCGGCGCCGTCCATGTCCAGCAGCCCCACAACAGCCTCCCCTAATATGCTCGTCATACGAGGATAAGGCGGTGTGCTCCTTCCATGGCAAGCCCTTCCCGACAACGCGCCGATGCGGCCCGTTACCACACCGCGTCACAGGTGCTGGCCGTGATGTCGCGCCGACCCGGGATCACCCGAGCGGCGATGGCCCGTGAGCTGCACCTGACCAGCGGGTTCGCCACCGAGATCACGGCCCGGATGCGGGAGCTGCGGCTGCTCACCGAGGCGGCGGCCCCCGTTCGCGGGCGCGGCCGGCCCACCACCGTGCTGCAGCCGCATCCCGAAGGCCCGGTGGTCCTCGCCGCCGAGCTGCGCCAGGAGGACTGGCAGCACGCCGTCGTGACCGTCGACGGGCAACCGCACGACGTGCGCCGCCAGGCGCATCGCAGCCGCAGGCCCGCGACCGTGCTGGCGGCGGTGCGTCAGACCGTCGCCCAGGCCCGTAACCGATACGGCGACCGGCTCCGAGCCGTCTCCCTCGCGGTCGCCGGCACCGTCCACGACCGGCGCCTCGTGCAGGCCGCAACGCTCGGCTGGGGAGCGGTGGATCTCAGTACGATCACCGTCGACCCATCGCTACCGCTACTGGTCGGCAACGACGCCACCCTCGCCGGCGTCGCCGAAGCCCGCACCGGCGCGGCCACCACCGCCGGCACCGCCCTCCACCTCATCGTCGAGGTCGGCATCGGCGGCACCCTGACCATCGACGGGACCCCGGTCACCGGAGCCCACGGCGCCGCCGGCGAATACGGACACCTGCCCCTCGGCGACCGCCGCCGGCACTGCCCCTGTGGGGCCCGCGGCTGCTGGGACCTCGACGTCGACGGCCGTGCCCTCGCCTGCCATCTCGGCGAACCGGCCCCGGCCGATCCCCGCACCTACGCCCGCCAGATCCTCGACCGTGCCGCTGACGACGCCCGCGCGCGGCAGGCCGTCACCGCCGTCGCGCAAGCCCTCGCCACCGGCATCGCCGGCTTGACCAACATGCACGACCCCCACCTCGTCACCCTCGGCGGACTCGGTCCCGCCATCCGGCACACCGCGCCGGCCGCGTTCGAAGGCGCCTACACCGACGGCCTCATGGCCTTCCACCGCGCCCAGCCCCCACCCGTCGTCGACGCCGCGCACGGCGACGACGGGCCACTGCGCGGCGCCGCGATCATCGGCCTCGACCACATCACCAGCGAACCCGCCCTCGCCGACTGGGCCCTCGCGCGTCGCTCACCTTCCCGTCGGGCTGGGTATCCGCCCGCCTGAGTGTGCCGGGATCGCCGCCGACCCGTCGGGCAGGCGACCTCGTCGCGGCTGCCCCGTGGCCCCCGAGGCGACGCCCGGTCACCGTCCGACCACTCTGGACAGTTCGTTGCGGCGAGCAATCCGCAATCTACTGGCAACAGTGTTGACAAATACCGTACACATCGATGAACATCTGTTGGAGAGCGCTCTCAGCTTTCGGACCCCGGTCCACCTTTCGGTCGCACCTCGTACCTCGGCCTCGGCGAGACCGTCGAGCAGCGCGCCGAGTTCGCCGCGCAGCTCGCCGAGCTGGACCCGCACGAGGTCCCGCTGAACTTCCTCAACCCCCG
>NZ_JAEVHJ010000312.1:0-7762 GCF_016802855.1 Micromonospora sp. ATA51
GACGCTGCGGCTCGGACGACACCCGAAGATCATGCCAGCACGCCAGCCACAGTGGACAACAGGTCCCGATCAGCGACTCACCTCAGGCTGAACACGTACGGTCGAAGAGGATAGCAAGGACGGCGGGCGAAACTTCCTGAGGATCACTTCACGATGGTGAACGCAATGCTCTGCTCGGCGACCACCATGGAACTATCGTCTTTCATCTGGATCTGCAGCGGGTACTTGCCCGGCTTCGGGATGCCCGCATAGAAAACAACGGTGGGTGCGTTCGGGTCCACCGAATACTTCTGGCAGTCACAGGTGCAATCGATCTTCCAGTCGAGGTCCTCAAGGTTTACCGAGGACAACTCCGGCAGATCCACCGCGACATACACAGTGGTGGCTCTGCCCTTCTTGATCGGCGCCTCGCATGAAGTCATCTGGTTCCAGTTGTCCTTCATCTGGTTGTAGGCGTAGGCACACGACACATTCGCCAGCCGCTGGGTGACGTCATCCTCCTGGCTCTTTACGTCGAGGTAGTGCCATCCGATGGTGCCAGCGACGCCTTCAGGCGTATCGACGTGTCATGATCGGCGGGTTTATGGTGGCCGGATGCTTGACCTGGGCAGGCTAGACCTAGAGGAGATCGCCACCGCGCTCGAGGACCAGACCGACTACGAGCACCGTTGGCTGATCAACCCGCAGACCGGCGAGATCGTGTTCTGGACGACGGACGGCGGCATCGACGGACACACGCCCGTCGACCTTGACGACCTCGACCTGGTGGGCATCGACCCGCTGCCGTCCTGCATCTGGTATCAGGACATGGCCGATTTCGCTGAGAGGATCAGTGACGCGGCGGCCGGCCGCAGACTCGCGCGAGCGATCCAGGGCAAAGGCGCCTTCCGGCGGTTCAAGAACGAGTTGCATGAGGAGTATCCGCACCTACTGCCAGCGTGGTACGCCTTCCGCGATGTGCGCGCGAAGCGGCGGGCTGTTGAATGGCTGGTCGACAACTCGCTGGTCGACGACGAAACGGGCGAGCGTTTCGTGGCCGAGCACCCAGATCCCAACCTTTTCTGAGCTGGCGTCCGCGCCGCGCGACTTCCTGTAAGACGAACGGCACGCATCTGCCGCTGATCGCACATCACAGACCGTGACTGGTCCGCACTGCGCTTCAGCTTCCGGTACTGCCGATGTGCGTGCGCGCCGCTTAGGTGTCTGTGGCGTCGGCGGACAGTGGCGGTCACGGATTTACCCGGTGGCCGACCACAGGTCGCTCCGGCGCTGGCGGCCCTGGACGGGCTAATTGCCAGCGGCGAGTCCGGCAAGTCCCGCTTCGGCGCACTCGTCGTCTTGTTGCGGCAGTCCGCCGCTGACTGCAATGGCGCCCAAGGCGGTGTCGGCTCGCCGGATCAGCATCGAACCCGCGCCAGCCAGGATCGGCCGGCCCGCCGCCCGATCGATCTGGCTGAAGAGGGCGGGCCATGCCTCCTGCATCTGGCGCAGTGCCGCGCCGTCGCGACGGATCAGAGCCACACTGGCCGCTTTGTGCTTGGCAATTTCGGCCGACAGCGGCGGCGCGCCGTCCATGCGGCCGAGGGCCTGCAGGTGGCCGCCCTCATCGACGATGGCGACCGTGATGTGGGTGCCCAGATCCATGGCCCGCTGATGCGCGCCGTTGATCAGCTCGTGGGCCTCGCGGAGCGTGAGTGGCATGACTCTCCCTTTAGTGGACGGCTGTCCTTGCATGGATGACTGTATTCTCATGGTCGACCGTAGCGCAAGATCCCACGACTGGAATGATCTGCCCATGGACAGCACGCCCACTACTCGTTCAGCCGCTCCTCGCCGCCCGAATGCCCGGGGCCAGGGTGAGCTGCTGCGGGAAGAGATCGTTTCCTGTGCGGTACACATGCTCGACGAGCTTGCCGACGATGAAGCGCTGTCCCTGCGCGCGATCGCGCGCGCACTATCGATCTCTCCGACCTCGGTCTATCTGTACTTCCCGGACCGCGATGCGCTCGTGCTGGCCGCCATGCAACGCTGCCACGAAGACATGCTGCAAACCGCTTCCGGTGCGGAGGCGAGGTACGAGGCCCCGGCGTCGCGGCTGCGCGCGCGGATCCTGGCACAGGCGGCCTGGGCGCAGGAACATGCCGGCCTCTACAAGGTGATGCACGAGAGCAAGGCCAGCCGACGTCCCGGCATGCCGTTCAAAGAGGTACTGCTGGCACGGACCGCGGCTGCCATACAGGAGTGCATGAATGCCGGGGCCGCCCCGCCTGGTGATCCACTCACCCTGGCGCTCGATCTCCGTGCCGCGGTGATCGGCATGCTCTCGCTACGGATCAACGAGCCCAACCTGCCGTGGCCACCCCTCGCGGAGCAGGTCGACCGATTTCTTACTAAGCTCGTCGGACTCCCACCACCGACGCAGACTGACGACCGTGGTCTCTGATCAGCGGAGTCCTACCCGCCACACCGATCGGCGCCGGCTTCCTGATCTGCCGCCGAGCGGGCGTCAGGGCCGCACCCGCGAGACCGACAAGTCAGCCGACCGCTCGTGCCGATGTCCGCTAGTTGCTCCTGGGCGGCGGTCTGGAATGCTTCGCCCATGCCTTCCTACCCGCCTACCTTCGCCGACCAGGTCGTCGCACAGCCAGCCCGTGCCCAGTTCGAGGCGTTCCTCGACGAGCACCGCGGCGCGCTCAACGGCTGCTTGGACGGGCTGACAGAGGAACAGGTGCGCCGATCGTTGGTGGCCTCCCGGACCACGCTGCTGGGTCTTGTGAAGCACGCGACTTTCGTCGAGAAGGTCTGGTTTGACGAAGCCGTCACGTGCCGGTCGCGCGCTGAGATCGGCATCCCTGCGACGTCAGACGAGTCGTTCATCCTCGATGACAACGACACGATCGCCACCGTCCAGCACGCACACCGCGAAGCCTGCGAAGCATCACGCCATGCGACGTCATCCCTGGGTCTGGACGACATCCTTCACGGGCACCGGCGGGGCCCGCTTCCGCTGCGGTGGGTGTATCTCCACGTGCTGCGCGAGCTCGCCGAGCACTGTGGGCACGCAGACATTCTTCGAGAGCAGCTCATCAACGAGTAGTGCGCGGACGTCCGCTCATGCCGCGAGGCGTGCGCCGCAGAGAGACGGATGCCGAGCAAGCCCGACCGCGACGAGAACGGCTGCCCATACTGGCAGGGCTGGTTCGAGCAGGCGGGTGGAAGACAAGGGGCGGCAAGGGATGACCACCAAGATCGTCCAACTGTGGGCCGAGGGTCTCGCGCCGGGGTGGGACGGCCTCTACCGGGCGGACGGGTCTGCACGCGCCGTCGAGATGGGCGGCGGAGCGAGGCTGGACTGGTTCGATCTCGGCCCGCCGCTCGACCTTGACGTCATGCTGGACGAGGACCCCGACAACGTAACCCACGTCGGCCTCCTTCGCGGCGCGGACGCCCCCATACCGGGCGGCTCCGGTTACGTCTGCGGCGGCGACGGAGCCCACGGCTCCGAAGGCTTCTTCGCCCGGCTGGACAAGGACCGCAACCTGATGTGGATCGCGGCGCTGACCGACTCCAACCCGTTCGAGAAGGCGGAGGTGCACGGCTGGCTGGCCACGTTCACCAACAACTTGGGCAACTCGGTGACGGTCTACCTCAACCATCCCGACTTCGCCTGAGCCTCTGGCGCATCGGCAACTGGTGGGAGCAGGCCCCGGGTCCGGTGGCGCCACCTCGTACCTGCTGAACGCGGGATGGTCGGCGCCGGGCGATGCCGGACGTGGAAGGCACCGCGAACTGTTACGCCGTCTCCTTGAGCATGGTGCGGCTCGGATGACGCGGTTGGGCCGAGCACCCATCGGCTGCGGTCCGGGGCCACGGACCGTCACGATTCCTTGGCTACGGGCATCCGGACCTGCCGAGATGAGTTCGTTGCAATCGAGGTGGATTGCATGGCTTGAGCTAGGTCTGCCAGCGCTGGGGTTAGCGTTACGCCTGTGAACGGTCGCCGGCATGTCCGTTCTCGTTGACAGGCGGGGAAGCAGCGGCAAGGTTGCTTTGGACGACCCTCGTTGTGGGTGGTCGTCGCCCAGCAGCCGCCGCGGGTTCACGGAGGGTGTCGCGGTTATCGCGGTGACCTGTTCGCCCGGCCAAAACGTGGGCATGTAGGTTGCCGCGGATCTTGTCGGCTCAGTGGCGTAGGCGAACGCGCTGGTTCTCAGTCCGATGTTGCGCCGTCCTTCTCAAGATCCTGTCGCTTCTTCGGTCGGTGGATTGCGTCGTCGGGTTGGTGCGGTGTCCGTTGGGAGTTGGTCCGGGGCTGATCCTTGTGCGGCTCGGAGGAATCGGGTTCCCCAGTCTCGGAGGTGGTCGGTGAATTCCGGGGGGCTGAGCACCTCGAATTCAGCGCCGATGTTGCCCAGTGCTTGGGTGGGCCAGTCCATGCTGGCGGATACCATGGTGAGACGGCAGTGTTGGCTGTCGATGTGTTCGATCGTGCCCCATTGCCCGGCGACCCGGCGGACGTGTTCGGCGGATGCGTGGACCAGGGCCTGCACGGTGTGTGCTGGGGGGACGCCGGTGGAGGTGCGCACGAACTGGGCGGCGTCGTCGGCGGGAAGGGGGCGTGGACGGAATCTCGTTCCGGCGCTGCGCGGGTTGGTCAGTCGGTCGAGGCGGAAGCTGCGCCAGCCGTGTCGGGTCAGGTCGTAGGCGGCCAGGTACCAGCGGCCGCCGAGCGCGACAAGGCGGTGGGGTTCGACTTCTCGTTCGGTGTCGGGGCCGCCGCGTGCGGTGTAGCGAAATCGCAGCCGTTCCTCGTCCCGGCAGGCTTGGGCGATCACCGTGAGCACTTCGGCGGGCACGACCGGTCCCGCGGCCGTGGGCGAGATGGTCATTGCGCGTAGCGCGTTGACCCGGGCACGGAGACGCGGCGGGAGGACCTGCACCACTTTGGTCAGCGCGCGCACCGCCGCGTCTTCGATCCCGGCGATTCCGCTCTGGGTGGCGTCGCCCATGCCGACCGCCAGCGCGACGCCTTCCTCGTCGTTGAGCAGCAGCGGCGGCAGGACCGCACCGGGTGCCAACTGGTAACCGCCGTCGGTGCCTCGGGAGGCGTGCACCGGGTAGCCGAGTTCCCGCAGCCGGTCGACATCGCGGCGCAGGGTGCGTTCTGAGATCCCCAGGCGGTCGGCCAGATCGGCGCCGGACCAGTGGCGGTGAGTCTGCAGCAACGACAGCAGCCGGAGCGTTCGGGAACTGGTGTTGGCCATGTCGCGATCTTCGCACGGGCTTCCGGTCAGAAAGTGACCGGAAGTCGGTCTAGCGTCATTCTCATGATCACTCGTGAGATTCAGCTGACCACCCAGATCGCTGGCGTACCCGGCCGGGAGCATTTCACCGTTGTCGAGACCGAGATCGGCGGCGAGGTCGTCGTCCGCACCGACTACCTGGGGCTGGCCGCCACATACCTCGAGCTCATGCGCTCCGACTGCCAGCTGCCGATCCCGGCCTGGCAGCCGGGCCAGCGCATCGGCGTCACGGCCATCGGCACGGTGCTGTGGTCGGCAGCCCGGATCTGCGGGAGGGGCGACCTGGTCCAGTCGATGAGCGGCTGGAGTACGCATTCCGCCGGGCCGGCCGCCTCGTATGTCAAGCTGGACCGCGACGCGTACCCGGATCCGAGCTACCACCTCGGCCAGGGACCGACCGCCTACTACGGCATGGCAGACGTGGCCAAGGTCGGCCGTGGCGATGTCGTGTTCGTCTCCGGCGCGGCCGGCGGCGTCGGCTCCCTGGCCGCCCAGATCGCCCGCAATCTGGGCGCCTCGAAGGTCATCGGCAGTGCGGGCAGCCAAGCCAAGGCGGACTACCTGGTCCGCGAGCTCGGTATCGACGCCGCATTCGACTACCACCAGGATCCGGTCGCCGCACTGAAGGAACTGGCACCCGAGGGAATCACGGTCTTCTTCGACACCGTCGGCGGCACGCTCTACGAGGCCGCGCTCGAGGTCGCCGCGCCGGGAGCGCGGTTCGCGTTGTGCGGATCGCTGTCCACCCAACTGGGTGCGGCGGCGCAGCGATTCCCTGAACCCGACCAGGCTGCCGCCGCAGCCAAGGGGATCGAGCTGCTGCCGTTCTCCTGCTACCACACGCCCGACCAGATCGCCGCATGGCACACCCACTTCAGGGCCTGGCTCGACCAGGACAGGTTCGTCTTCCCGCAGACGGTCGTCGAGGCCGGCATCGACGCCGTGCCCGATGCCTTCCTGTCGCTGTTGCGAGGCGGCTACCGCGGCAACGTTTCGTTGCGGCTGGCATGACGCTGCTGTCGCGACGCGCCCTCAACCGGGCACTGCTGCAGCGCCAGTTCCTGCTGGAACGCACCGACCAGGTGCCGCTTGACGTGATCCGGCGTCTGGTCGCCCTGCAGGCACAGGAACCGAACTGGCCCTACGTCGGGCTGTGGAGCCGGATCCGCGGGTTCACCCACGCCGACCTGACCACCCTGCTGGCCGATGGGCAGGTCGTGCGCTCCAGCCTTCTGCGCAGCACCCAGCACATCGCCGCAGCCGACGATTTCCGTCGGCTGCGGCCCCTGCTGCAACCCGTCCTCGACCGCACCGCGAACTCGCCGTACTTCCGGCGCAACAGCAACCGGCTGCCTACCGAGACGCTGATGGCCGACGGACGTGCGCTGCTGGACGCCGGACCGCTCGCCCGTAAAGAACTCGCCCAACGCCTCGCCGCCCGCCACCCGGGCCGCGACGGCCGGATCCTCGCCGGCGAATTCGAACTACGCACCCCGCTCATCCACGATCCCACCACCGCATCCTGGGGCAGCTGGGGTAACCGATCTTCCATCACCGTCACCGCCCTTGCGGCCGACACCATCGAACCCACGGCGATCCACGAACTGATCCGCCGCTATCTCGCCGCCTTCGGACCCGCCACGGTGGCCGACGTCCAGGCATGGAGCGGGCTAACCCGGCTCAACCAAGTCGTCGCGGACATGGGCATCGAACTACGCCACTACACCGGACCCGACGGCCAGACCCTGCTCGACCTGCCCGACGCGCACCTACCCGACCCGCACATCCCAGCGCCCGTGCGACTGCTGCCCGCGTACGACAACGCCCTGCTGGGCCACGCCGACCGCACCCGCATCATCAGCGACGAAGACCGCAAGCAGGTCATGCCCGGCCGGCCCTGGTACGCCCCACCATCCTCATCGACGGCTTCGTCCGTGGAACCTGGTCCTTCACCGGAGACGACATACGACTCATCCCGTTTCGGCCTCTTCCAACCGCCGAACAGCAAGCCGTCAACGACGAAGCGAACCGGATGCTGCCCTTCCTCAAGCACCGACGAGCGTCATAGCCCGCACCCGATCAGCCGACGCCCGCGAGCCATGATCCTGTGCGCACATCTGCCGCCGACCGTGCGTGTCGTGTCTCAGCGCGCGGTCACGCTGAGCAAACGGCAGCCTCGGTGCTGTTCCATGAAGACGTGCCAAAGCGAAGCGCCAAGGCGCCCGGGCGACCCCGCGGTCGCGCGCCGGGATCGGGGAGCACGTGGGGAGCAGTGGGGTGCTCTGAACGGCGTTGAACTGCATCCAACAGCACGCGACGGCGCTCAACTGCACCCGCCCCCACCTGCGGCTGCTCATTACCGCAGGTCATCCCTGAAGGAGTGGGGCCGTGTCAACCCGCGACCGCCGGGGTGGTTGTGGCCGGTTTCTGCCGGTTTCCCGGCTCGGTGCAGACAAACG
>NZ_JAEVHJ010000313.1:0-7737 GCF_016802855.1 Micromonospora sp. ATA51
CTGCGGCCGTCCAGTCCAGCCTGTTCGAGGAGACCCTGTGACCGCACCCGCCTACGGCATCCATTGGGCCGATGTCCTGACGCTGCGCGAGGAGGTCCGCCTCACCGACGGCTCCGTCGGCGAGTTGCAGATGAGCCTGGCCAAGGCTGTCTACCAGACGGTGCCTGTGCTCTACGCCAAGTGCGCGTACTACACCGATATCACCCAGCCCACCCCGCTGTTGGTCGGGTTCCTTGGCCGCGTCGCCCGTCGGCTTGGAGTACAGGCCGTGGAGGCGCAGGCCTGCTTCCACCTCGACCAAGGGATGGGCGGCGGCAAGAGCCACGCCCTCGTCGGCATCTGGCACATGATCAACAGTGCTGATGCGTTCTTCGCCTCCGATCTCGGCCGAGCCGTCGCCACCGAGGCGACGGCAGGCGGGCACACCCTCGACCTGAGCGAGGTCGTCCCGGTCGTGCTGATCGGCGACTCCATGTCCCCGGGCAAGACCGACCCGAGATTCGGCCCGGCCACAGACCTGTTCGGCCGGTTCCTGTGGCTGCTGTTCGACGGCCACCCCGACCGCATGGGCCGCTGGAAGCACTACATCGACCTTGGCGCGAACAAGACGACCCTGCAGGCTGCCTTCGCCGAGGTCGCGCGTCCGGTGCTCGTCGTCATCGACGAGCTCATGGACTACGCGATGGCGCTCACCGACCAGACCGCGATCGGCGGTCTGCCCGGGGAGCAGGCGTTCCTCAATGCCCTTACCGACGCCGTGGACGACCAGCCGCAGGTGGCCCTGGTCGTAGTGATGATCCGCAGCGATGAGGACCAGGCCGGCTACCACCCGGCCGCGGAGGAGATGCGCGAGTACCTCGCCGCCCGCCTGCAGCGCAACGGCGAGACGGTCACGGTCACCGACCCGAATGACTTCGCCCAGATCATCCGCCGCCGCCTGTTCGCCCGCGCTGACGTCGACACCGCCGCGCGCACCGTCGCCGACGCCTACGTCACCGCCGTCGACGACGCATGGTCCACGGAGGTGTACCGCAAGCTCGGATCCGGCCGCACCCTGGCCCGGCTCGCCGACCGGATCGTCGAGACCTACCCGTTCCACCCAGACCTGTTCGAACTGGTCTCCAAGGAGTGGTCGAAGGTGCAGGCCTTCCAGCGGGTCCGCTCCACCGTCGCGATCTTCGCCCGGACGGTGCTGCACTGCGTGACCCAGCACGAGGCAGGCCTGTGGGCGCCGGACCTCGTCGGCCCCGGCGACATCCCGCTGCACACCGACGCGCTTGAGGCGCTGCTGTCTTCTGGTGTGCTGGCCGGCAACGACCGCGCCATCCAGGGTTTCCGGGCCGTGGCCAACACCGACGTCGTCCGCTCCGGCGGCGGAGGCGGGAATGCCTTCAACCTCGACGCCACCCTGGCAGCCAACGGCGTGGCTGCAGGCCAACCAGCGCCGGCGCTGCGGATGGCCACCGCATGTTTCGCCTACAGCCTCGTGCCCCGCGCCCAGGCCGCGCGAGGCGCTACAAAGCCCGAGCTGATCGCCGCACTCGCCGGTCCGGCCGTGCCCTACGCCGCGGCCGAGGAGGTCTTCAACGCCCTCGTCGCCGGCCCGGTCCAAGGTGGCCTCGGCGCGTTGGAGCGCACCAGGACCGCGAACGGCAAGGGCGCCGAGCGCTTCTATCTGTCGATCAAGCAGACGCTGAACATGTACCACGCCAACGCCATGACGATGGTCAGCAACGACCTCGCTCTGAACCGGGTGTGGAAACGGGCCCAGCAGCTGGCCAGCAAGGGTCCCTTCAGCGGCCCGCACTTCGTCGAGCCACCCGTCGGTGGTAGCACCGCTGCGGCCGCCTGCTTCGCCGGAGTTGACGGGCAGGAGAACCGGCTGGTCGTGCTCGACCCTCGCCGGTGGACCCTGCTCAACGGCAAGGACACAGCGACCCGCGCCGACCTCGACGTCGCCTTCGGCGTCACTCCCGGGCTCACCACAACCTACGCTGCCTCAATGGTCGTCGCGCTGGTCAACACCCAACGACGCGGCCGGGCCCGAGACCGCGCCAAAGACCTCCTCGCCTGGGAGATCGTCGTCGCCCAACTCGATCCCGCCGACGAGGAGTACCTCGAGGCGTGCTCACGCCGTGACGACGTCCGCAGCAAACTCGACAACGACATCAAGTGGGCCTACCAGCACTACGCGTACCTGCTGCGCGCCACCAACGGTCTCGCTGTCCAGTACAAAGCAGTACCCGACGGCAAGACAGCCCTGGCTGGGCAGGACGTGTGGAACGAGCTCGTCGCCGCCAGCCGAGCGGTCACAGCTGGTGCCCTCGCTCCCGAATACGTCGGCCAGCTCATCACCACCGGCAGCTTCGGGCGAGACCTCACGCCAAAGGAGCTGTTCGCGCTGCCCTACAGCAACCCCACGTGGCCGATGATCGCCACCGTCGAGAACTTACGTCAGGCGGTGTTTCACCTCGCAACGAGTAGCGAATGGATGCTGGCCGACAGCGACGGAAACGAGATTCGTCCCGCTGGCCCAGGGCAGATCCAACCGGCATCGATGCAGCAACTGCTGCGCCCCCGCCCCGCGCCGGTACCCGAGCAGGCACCGGCGCCCACGCCATCGCCTGGCTCGGACGGCGCCCCGGACACCAACCCCGCCGCACCGGGCACCCCGACCGGTGGCTCGGGGCAGGCGCCCCCTCAGGTCACGCCCATTCCCTCCCAGCCCGCGTCCGGAGGCGGTCCGAGCGGAGAGACCACCTACGAGGTGACCAAAGTCCGGCTGCCGCTGTCCTCGATCACCGACGACAGCAAACGTGAGGGAGTCTGGGGCCTCATCCGAGAGCTGGCATCCCTCATCGATCCCGCGAGGATGAGCGTTGACATTCAGATGGTCGGATTAGACATCACCGTGACCGCACGGAGCGGCGACACCCACCAACTGCTGGCGAAGGCCGAGTCCCTGTCGGGGGTCACCGTCGCTGTCGAGGACGAGGACATATAGGGCTCGGGAACCACTAGACCCTAACGGAAACAGGACGGCCGGAGGCTACGCTCCAAGGTCCCAGCCATCCCGTTCGCCATCGACCCGCCTATCGGGGAGCGGGCCGCCGTCCGGCGCGCCATGTCAAGCGGACCTTGACGGCTGGTTCGAACGCAGGCGCGCCGGGCTGTGGTCTGCTCGGCTTGCCCCGGACCGATGGCAGGCGGGATGGCCTACCGCAACCACCCACGGACACGCCGGCTGCCGACGGTCTTCGGCCATCCTGGAGCCGGAGCGCCCCCGCCGGAGGCGCACTGACCGCAACCCCGCACGGGCCGCCAGCTCGCCGACGCGCCCAGCGTGCGCTCCCCTTCGCGGCGCGGTCCTAGCCGCGCGGCCCGGCCGGCTGCCGGCCCACCACCTCACGCATCAACGGTCTGTCGTTCTGCGGCGGCCCCTCCGGGCTTCCCGCTCTCCGCGCCAGCCGCTGGGCGTCAGACATCCCATGGCGTTTGGTGTCAAGCGGCGGCGGGTTGGGTGCGGTGAGCCCAGGCGGTGGTTTCGTTGTAACGGGTGCTGGTTTTGAGGCAGCCGTGGAGGATGCCGGTGAGGCGGTTGGCGACCTGGCGTAGGGCGGCGTGGTGGCCAGCGCCGCGGGCGCGGAGTTCGTCGTAGTAGGCGCGGGCGCCGGGTGAGGCGGTCAGGGCGCAGAAGGCCTGTTGGTGCAGGGCATCGGCGAGCCGGGTGTTGCGGGCGTAGCGGGCCAGGACGACGAGTTTCTTGCCGGACTGGCGGGTGATGGGGCTGTTGCCGGCGTAGTTCTTGCGGGAGCGGGCGTCTCGGTAGCGGTCGGGATCGTCTCCGAACTCGGCGAGCACCCGGGCCGCCAGGACGGTGCCCAGGCCGGGCTGGGACAGGTAGATCTCAGCGTCCGGGTGCTGGTGAAAAGACTCGCTCACCTCCCCTTCGAGGGCGTGGATCTGACTGTTGAGGGCGGCGATCAGCGTCACCGCCGCAGTGACGGTGGCGGCGTAGGCGGCCTGCACCGCCGCCGGTTGGGGCAGCTGCTCGGCGCGCAGGATCTGCTGGATGGCCTCGGCCCGCTGGTCGACGCTGCGGCGGCCGGCTCGCCGTAGCGCGCCGGTGATCTGCGAACGCGACAGTCTGGCCGCCCGGGTCGGGTCGGGTGCTCGGCCGAGCAGTTCGAGGGCCTCGCCGGCGTGCAGCTCGTCGAAGGCGTTGATCGCGGCGGGGAAGAACTCCCGCAACGCCGCCCGCAGTCGCAGGACCTGCCGTTGGCGGTCCCAGATCAGCGTCTGATGCACCCGGGCCAGGATCTTGACCGCCTCGGCAGTGTCACTGTCCCCGGCCACCAGACGATGCCGGTGCCGATCCGTGCGCACCAGATCCGCCAGGGTTCGGGCGTCACCGGTGTCGCTCTTGGCCCCTGAGGTCGAGTGCCGTTCCCGATACCGGGCCACCTGCATCGGGTTGACCGCGAACACCTGATAGCCGGCGGCGACCAGAGCGCCGACCCACGGGCCACGGTCGGTTTCGATCCCGACCACGACCTGCGCAGGCTCCGCGTCGCTGGGCAGGTGTTCGGCCAGCAGCGCGTGCAGCCGGGCGATCCCGGCCACGCCTTCGGGCAACCGCGCCCTGGCCAGCCGCCGGCCTGTCTCTTCCTGGATCTCCACATCGTGGTGATCCTCAGCCCAGTCATCACCGACGAACAGCATCCACGCTCCTCCCGCCGACCTGGCCAGCTACGGCAGCGTCGAGGAGGATCACCGGCGGCCTAATGGTCAAGTGCTCACCACCCCAAGCCGGAACGGGGCACGTCATCCCATCAGCGGTCCAACCCTCCCCACCACCAGCCGGGGCACGATCTGACGCTAGGACTCACAGGTCCAGGCGTGATGAGTGCTCACCGGCTGGCGGCTACCGGAACCGAGTGTCCTACGACAACTCGGCGCGACCCATTAGGCGTGACGGCCGCAGAGCGCCAGCGGCAGCGGCCGGCGCGCTCCCAGGCGGCGGCGCGTGCGGCCCGCTCAGGGCCGCGCTTGAAGACGTACAGAAACTTTGCACAACCTGGCCGACCTGGCCGGCATCGCCGGCACCGGCAGCCGGCAGCCGGTGGGCATCCATGAAGGAGCGGGGCGGGTCAGGCTGGGATTTGAGCGGGGTGATGTTCTTCTGTCCGTCTTCCGGCGGCGGGTGCTGGTGCGGTGTCGGGCTCAGGGCTGGGCCGTTGGCAGGCACCTGCTGGCGGTGGCGACCGCCGGCGGTTGAGCCGGTGGCCGTCGCCACCGCACCCCTGATTCGTCGTGCAGTCCGCCGGATCAGCGTGGCTCCGAGTCAGATCCTGTCGGCTCGTCGTCACGCTCAGTCCGGGGCGAGGGCAGGCTGGGGTCGCGATCCGTCTGGTCATCCAGGCCGGGCGTGGGGGCCTGCCTCTTGGCGGACGGCTGTTTCGCTGCGAGGTCGATGCCGATCGTTCGGGCGTACTCGGCCAGGATGCCGCCGGCCTCAGCGAGCAGCCAAGAGCCGTCCCGAAGTCTGACGATCGCTTGGGCGTAGTTGCCCAGCGCGCGGTTGACCAGCGGATTGGTGGCCCCGGCGGTGAGGGCGCGGGACTCGGTCCGAGCGTTCTCGGCGTCCTGGACGGCGACCTTGGTCAGGTCTTGTTGCTGGGTGATCGAGATGTGTAGGTCGCGCAGCGCGGCGGCGACTTCGGGCAGTGTCACGATTCGTACCTCCGGGCTAGAAGAGATGTGGGAGCGGTCGCGGGGTCCGGTCGGACGGCGAGTCGGCGGGCGTTGATGAGTTCGGGGCGAGTGGCGCCGGGCGTCCTGCGGGGTAGGCGGGCGTAGCGTCCGAAGGTGGCAGTCGCTTGCTCGCTTGCGAGGCAGGGCCCGATGAGCTGGCAGCGCAGGCAATAGCCGGATGCGCTGGATGTGATGTGCTCGTCGAGCACCCGTTGCGCGGCGGTGAGCTGATCAACGACAGCGGCAGACAGATAGACGGAGGCCGCCACGTCACGCCTCCGGCTGCGGTAGGGCGGAGACTCGGACCAGTACCTGCCGGAACGGGCCGTCCCGGTCTCGGTCGTCCCAGCGGATCTCGGTGCCTTCGAGCCACACCCACTGGCCGTCGTACCAGGCACTGAGGTCGAGGCGGACGCGGGCGATGCGGAGCCGGAGCGGGCCGACGCCGTACTTGTAGTCCGGCTCGCTGAGCTGTACGACGTCGCCGGATGCGACGGACACCTGCGGAGTGACCGGCCGGTGGGTCACAGCCAACCCGTCACGCGGGTGCGGCCTGGGTGCGGGTGGGACCTGCGGCCGCCGCACTCGGGGCAGTTCAAGACCGAGCCGCACCGTCGACACCACCGAGACTTGACCTTGAACAGGAACAGACCGGCGGCGAAGCCGAGTGTCGCGACCGCCACCAGCACGATGGGTGAGACCACTGCGCGTTGCCTCCCTGGCTTGGCCCTCGGGAGGAGCAGCCGCAGCGCGTGCGCGCCGTCCTCGCGAGAGTTCCCCTGCATGCCGGATGGCGACGAGCCCCTGGGAGCTTGCTGACCCGTCACCGCAGCTGGCCGGCTTCCTTGTACCGACCCCGCCTGGCAAACCTCTGCATATCGTGCTACCGCAGTAGGGATAATGCAAGGCTTGCATCCGCATGTAGGGCACCTGCCCGGCCTGCCTCGATATTGCATCCGCACGCCAGGCACACTCTGACTACGACAGGAGCGAAGGGATATGGAGTTGTCAGCTCGGCGGCAGCCACCCACCGTGCGCCTCCGGCGGCTCGCGGCTGAGCTGCGCGGACTGCGGACGACGGCCGGCCTCACCCGCGAAGAGGTCAGCGAGCAGACCGGCATTAACCCCGCCACGCTCTACCGGATCGAGACGGCCAAGGTTCGCCCGCAGCGCCGCACCCTGATGGCGATGCTTGACAGGTACGGCGTCACCGACGAGGACAAGCGCAGCGAACTCATTGCCCTATCACGTCAGGCCGCGCAGCTGGGCTGGCTCCAGGCGTACGAGTCGGAGCTGCCCGAGCTGTACACGACCTACATCAGCTTCGAAGCCGAAGCCCGCTCAGTGCGCAACTACGAGTCCCTGTTCGTCCCCGGCCTGCTGCAGACCGAGCGCTATGCCCGCGCCGTGATCCGAGGCGTCCTGCCGCTGGCCACCGAAGCCGATGTGCAAGCCCGCTGTGAGGCCCGGATGCAGCGGCAGGAGTCGCTACGCAAATCCGACCCGCTGCGGCTCTGGGCAATCCTGGACGAAGCTGTCCTGCACCGCCAGACCGGCGGGGCGGCGATCATGGTCGAACAGCTTGAGGCCCTGGCGAAAGTGGCTGGCCAGCCGCACATCACGCTTCAGGTCATCCCGTTCGCGAGCGGCGCGCACGCCGGCATGCCCGGCTCGTTCGTCGTCATGGACTTTCCTGACACAGCGGACCCCGCCTTGGTGTACGTCGACAGCATGGCTGGCGACCTGTTCCTCGAACGGGAAGCGGACGTCCGCCGCTACGCGACCACGTTCGAACACCTTCGCGCCACCGCGCTCGACCCGGCCAGCTCGATCAAGCTGATCGAAGAGCAGGCTGCCGCGATCAGCCAGGAAGGAGATACGGGATGACCTCAGTCAACCTGTCCCGCGCCCGGTGGAGAAAGAGCAGCCGATCGAGTGGGAACGGCCAGTGCGTGGAGGTCGCCGATCTCGTCCACGTCGTCG
>NZ_JAEVHJ010000314.1:0-7731 GCF_016802855.1 Micromonospora sp. ATA51
TTCGTTGTACCTCTCATCAGCCCCTCTTCCCCCGTGATGCCCATGCGGCAGTGAGCCATTTCGCATGGAATGTCCGAATTGTTCGAATCGGCCTCTTTGCCGGTCGGCGGCTGCCGACCGGCTCCGGTCCGTACGGGCGGGGCGGTTCATCACGGCGCGGTGTTGTTCGGGATGGCGTTCATCCAGTTGTTCGCCTTGGTCAGGGCGAGCGTGGTGACCGCCATGGCGACCGCGACCAGCCCGAAGATGATCACCGCGGTCGGCACCGGGCTGTCGCCCCGCTCGGTGTCGTGGCGCAGCTCGGCCAGCCGGCTGGCCACCGCCGCGTGCAGATAGCTGTAGAGGTACATGGCCTTCTCCTTCTCGGTCGGGTTCACAGGCGGGCGAGGAACGGATAGACGGCGAAGCCGAGCAGGACGAAGACCAGCAGCGAGCCGGGGATGTCCAGCCGGCTGGTCACCCCCTCGGCGCGGGCCAGGTTGTCGGTGCGGATCTGGTCGCGCAGCGAGTCGGCCCGGCTGCGCAGGGTCTCGTGCACCTGCGCCCCCTCGCTGCCGGAGGAGCGCATGATCGCGCCCACGTCGCCGAGTTCCGGGATGCCGATCCGGTCGGCCAGCTCCTGGAGCTCGTCCCAGGGCGAGTGCATCTGCAACTGGGCGATCCGCAGCGACTCGCGGATCCGGTCGAAGACCCAGCCGTCGCAGACCGCCGCCGCCCGCTCCAGCGACTGCACCGGCCCGTGCGCCGCGGAGAGTTGCAGGGCCACCAGGTCCAGATAGGTGCAGACCGCCTGGCGGAACTCGTCCCGCGCGGCGTCCGCCTTCGCCAGCACCGCGCGGTGCGCGAGCAGGCCGGCGACCAGTGCCATCCCCAGGCTGCCCAGCACCGGTACGACGACCGGCACCGACACCCCGCCGAGGAAGAGCACGGTGGACAGCACGGTCGGCAGGGCCAGCCCGACCAGCGCGGAGAGCAGCACCGACAGGGCGTACTGCTCGGGCGTGCGGTCGATCAGCGCGAGCTGCCGGTGCGGGGGACGCAGCCAGCGGGAGAACCCGCCCAACCAGTCCGGCCCGCTGCCGGCCACCGCGGTCCGGCCGGGCGGCTGGTGCAGTCGGCGCAGCGCCGGGCCGAGCGCCGGGGTGGCCGGCAGCGCCTCGCGTACCACCAGGAAGAGGCCGAGGCCGACCACCGCCCCGCCCACCACGGCGATGGCGAGCTGCCAGTTGAGGATCACCGGAGCCGCCTTTCGTTCGCGACTGCGGGGCTCGCAAGCTCACTCCTCGCGCTCACGCGATCGCCTCCTCCGGGTCGGGGGCGGGCAGGAAACGCGCTGGCCGGGGCGGCTGGCTCATCGACCGCACCCAGGCCAGCAGCCCGACGAACGCGGCGCCGAGCACCCCCATCACCAACTGCCCGACCGCCGTCCCGTACGGCTGCACGTACTCGCGGTTGACCAGCCCGTACGCGAGGGTGGCCAGGGTCATCCCGGTGAGGAAGCGGACCGCGAACCGGGGCTGGGTGCGCTTCGCCTCGATCTCCCGCCGGGTGGCCACCTCGGCGGCGGCCGCCGAGGCGATCGAGCCCAGCACGTCACCGAGGCGCTCGCCGCGGTCGGTCAGGTGCAGGATCAGCGCGGCCACCACCTGGTCGCAGACCGGGTCGCCGATCTCGTCGGCGAAGGCGAGCAGGGCGGCCCGGGCCAGCCAGCCGGCCTGGAGGCGGGCGGCGAGGGTGCGTACCTCCTCCTGGATCTCCGCCGGCGCGGTGGCGATGGTGCCGATGATGGCCTGCTGGAGGCCCTGCCCGGTGCCGGAGATGTCCTTGAGCCGGCGGGTCCACTCGCCGACCGCCTCGATCCGGGCGATGGCCCGCTGCTCGGCCCGGCCGACGGCGAAGAGCCACGGCACGCCGGGCACCGCCAGGGCCACCAGCAGACCCACCACCGGGAGCCCGGTGAGCAGGAAGGCCAGCGCGCCGGCCAGCACCGCGCCGCCGAGCAGCACCTGATGGTTGCGCTGCTCCCGTCGGCTCGCCCCGGAACCCGTCCAGAGCCGACGCAGCCCCCGGCCCGCGCCGGGCCCCGCCGCGGCCGGCCGGCTGGTGCCGACCAGCGCGACCACGGTCAGCACCAGACCGGCGACGCACGCCGCCCCGGAGACCAGAGCGATGAACTGGAGCGTGGTCATGAGGCGGGCCGCCGGCCGAGTCGGGTGTGCCGGGGGCGCCGCCAGGCCCCGGTGCCGGCCTCGATGAAGCGGGTCAGCAGCCGGGCGTCGTAACCCACCCGCAGCAACTGGTCGCGGATCCGCTCGGGCAGGTGCCGGGGCACCGCCCGGCCGTCCGGGCCCGGGCCGAAGACCGACGTGGTGGTGATCCGGTTGCCCTCGCCCACCCCGATCACCTCCTCGACGTGGGAGACGAACCGGTGCTTGCGGCCGCCGATCGCGGTCTCGTCCTCGACGGTGACGTAGACGATCAGGTCCAGCGCGTTGCCGGCCATCCGGCGGGCCTGGTCGACCGTCATCTCCCGGCCGTGCGCCAGCGCCAGCTCGATGATCCGCTCGCTCACCCCGGCCGGCGTACGGGCGTGGATGGTGCACATCGACCCGCGGCTGGTGGTCATCGCCTGGAGCATCGGCACGATCTCCCGGGAGCGGACCTCGCCGACGATGATCCGCAGCACGCCCATCCGCAGTGAGACCGGGATCAGGTCGGCGATGCTCACCTCGCCGGCCGGGCGCCCGTCCAGGCCGCGTTCGCCGTGGCCCTCACGGGACTCGAAGCTCATCACCGCCCGGTGCTTCTGCCCCCGGCGGGCGGGCAGCAGTTCCCGGCTCTCCTCCAGCAGCACGTACGGCTCGTCGGCCGGGATCTCGTCCATCAGCGCCCGGATCACCGTGGTCTTCCCGGCTCCGGCCAGCCCGGCGACCATGATGTTCAGCCCGGCCCGCATCGAGGCGCGCAGGAAGTCCCGCAGCAGCGGGTCGATCATCTCGTCCAGGTCGGGCCGGCTGCCGGCGATGTCCTCCAGGCTGACGTCCAGCGTGTTGTGTTTGCGGATCACCGCGTACGGGCGGTGGCTGACCAGGAAGACCGCGGCGAGCCGGCTGCCGTCGGGCAGTTGCAGGTCCAGCGTCGGCTTGGAGGTCGACAGGGAACGCTCGGTCGCGCCGGCCCGGCGGGCCGCCGCCTGGAGGATCTCCACCAGTTCGTCGTCGCTGTCGGCGATCGGCTCGGCCCAGTCCACCCCGCCGCCGTGCCGGGTGATCCGCACCTGGTCGCAGCCGAGGATGTGCACCTCCTCGATCGTGTCGTCGACCAGCAGCGTCTGCAGCCGGCCGAGGCCGACCAGCTCGGCGGTCACCTGGTCGAGCAGGAGCCGCTCGGCGTCGGCGGCCATCGGGGTGCCGGCCCGGCGCACCGAGTCGGCGTACGCGGAGACCACGGCGACGGCGAGCCGGGCCCGCTCCACCTCCTCGGCGTCCGCGTCGAACTCCCGGCCGCGCTGCCAGCGGGTGAGCCGTTCGCTCAACTCCCGGCGCAGCTCGCGGACCACGGCGAAGTCGACCCGGGGACGCGGTGGCGGCAGCGCCACCGGGGCCGGCGGGACGACCGCGACCGGCGGTGGCGCGGCATGGGGGTGCCGACCGTTCGGCGGGGTGAGCGGCGGCACCGTGGAGGTGGCCCCCGGCTGCTGCCCGCGCGGGTCGTGGGAGACCGGCTCAAACCGCACGGCGGGCCTCCCGGGGAGGGGCCGGCGCGGTGCGCGCCGGGGTGGGGTCAGGACACATGCGGTGCCTCCTGCGCGACCGGCGCCTGCGGCGTCGTCTGGGGGACCGGCCAGGCCAGCCGGGCCCGACGACGTTCGAGCAGCGCCCGGATCGGCACCTCCAGCGCGCCGGCCGCGCGCATCAGCGGCCGTCCGGCGCGTACGGTGCCGCCGAGGCTGAGCACCGCCGCGGTACGCGGGTCGTACGGCAGCCGGGCGATCACCGGCACCCGCAGGGCCTTGCTGATCTCGCTGTTGCCGTGCCCGTCCCCGACCACCAGCAGCCGCAGCGCGCCCGGCGGGACGCGGTGCTCGGCGAGGTCCCGCTCGACGGCCCGGATGGTGGCCCGGGTCGCGGAGAGGTCGGGCAGTTGCGCCCGGGTGACCAGCAGCACCACGGCGGCCGCCCGGAGCACCGGCCACGGTGGACCGGCCACCTGGAGCCGTCCACAGTCGACCAGCACGTCGTACGGGGGCAGGCCCTGCTCCAGCCCGGCGAAGAAGTCGGCGAACCGCTGCCAGAGCGGGGTGACGCTGCCGGCCTGGGCCGGGTCGACCACGCCGGGCAGCAGCAGCCGCTCCCGCTTCGGCGCGTCCAGGTCGACCAGCTGGGACCAGAAGGCGGTGTCCAGGTTGCCGTCGCGCAGTTCCCCGACGGCGAGTTCGCCGATGCCCCGGGGACCGTCGAGCGCCCCACCGAGGTAGCCGGCGAGGATCGAGCCGCCCGCCGGGTCGCACTCCGCCAGCACGAGCCGCCGGTGCCAGCTCAGCGCAGCGGCGAGGGCCGAGGTGGTGACGCCGGGCGACCCCTTGGCCGAGACCAGGGCGATGATCGCCATCAGGCCGCCTCGGTGAGCACGAGCGCGATCCGGTCGTCGGCGGCCAGCACCACCACGGCGGGCACGTCGCGTACGGCGAGGGCCAGGTAGACCACCACGTCGTCGTTCTCCGGGGTGGCGGTGTCGATCACGGTGGCCTCGAACCGGGTGCCGCCGCTGCGCGCCGGGCCCTCGGCGTTGGCGTCCGGGGTGCTGACCAGGAGCACCTTGTCCCCGGGGTGCAGCCTGCGGGCCGGCACCTGGCTCGGTTCCAGGCCGAGCGCGATCTGCTGCTGGCCGGGGCCGAGCAGCGGGTCGTCGGTGAGCTGGGCCCGGGTCAGCAGTGTGCCGGGGGTCAGCGACACGGCGGCCCGCAGACCCACCACCTCGTCCAGCCGGCGGCCGGCACCGGCGCCAGGCCCTGGCCGCCGGAGACCTGCACCGCGACCAGGTCGCGGCGCTGAGCTGCCGGCCCACCTCGACCGGCCGGCCACCGCCAGGTAGCTGCCGGTCGCCCGGACCGAGGTGACCGCGAAGGCCGCGCCCAGCCCGCCGAGGGCGATCAGCAGCACCGCCAGGCCGAGCAGGCCCGGCCGCGCCCGCCGCTGCCGGACCACCTTGGGGGGCGCCACCGGGGCGTCCATCGGGGTCCCGTTCCGCGTCACCAGACTCACCGGTCCGCCTCCGTTCGCGACTGCGGGGCTCCGTACGTCGGGTCGGTCCTCGCGTTCACCGGGCCTGTCTTCGTTCGCGACTGCGGGGCTCGCAAACCCGGCTCACTCCTCGCGCTCACCGCGTCACCACCTGAAGTTCGTCGATCTCCACCGGCACCGTGCCGCTGTTCCGCTGCTGCGCGATGTCGCCGTTCGGGTCGCCGTCGCCCGCCGCCCAGTGCACGGTCCAGTACGTGGTGGCGCTGACCCGGTAGGTGCCGGCCCGGCGGTAGCCGCGGTCGTAGCCGCAGTCGGGGGAGGTCAGGCCGGCCCGGGGACCGTCCGCCGCGTACGGGGTGCCGGGTTTGGTGCAGGTGACCCGGGTGCCGTCGCCCATGTTCCAGACGATCCGGTTGACCCTGGCCGTGATGCTGACGGTGAGCCCCCGGTCGGAGGCGGACGCGGTGAGCGGGCCGAAGTAGCTCGCGCCGCCGCTGGCCCACATCCAGACCGGCAGCCCGACCAGGCCCGGCCCCTTGCTGCGTCGGGGGGCCACCGCGATCCGGGGCGGGAGCAGCGAGATCGAGGCGAGCGCTCGGCGGGCCAGCTCCTCCGGGTCCGGCGGGGCCCCGTAGCCGGGCGGCGGGCCGTCCCGCAGCACCACGGTCTGCGCGCCGAGGTCGCCGCCGTTGCAGGTCTGCACGTACCACTGCTTGCCGTCCGGCGCGGTGGGCTGCGGCTCGGCCAGCTTGTAGTAGCAGCCGTCGCCGGTGTTGAACCAGCCCAGGACGTCGTCGTAGCAGGGGATCACCCGGCCGTTCCACTGGCATTTCGCCGCGGCGCCGTCACCGGCGCGCCGCCACCCCCGGGATTCCCGCCGCCGCCAGGCCCGCCGGGCACGCCCGGGTCGTCGTCCCAGACGTTGCAGTCGGTCTGCCCAGGCGGCAGTCGGCGCCCGGATCGCCGGGGCCGGCGGCGGACGCCGGCGCGGCGGTGACCGCCAGCAGCAGCGTCAGCCCGGCCGCGGCGAGCAGCCGACGGGGTGTCCCGGCCCTGGCCGGTCGGGCCGGGACACCGCTTCCTCCCCAGGTCAGCACGGCTGCTCCTGATGCGCGGCGCCGGCGTTGACCAGCCATCGGCCGTCCGGGTACCGGGTCGCGGTGGCGGTCGCCAGGTAGCGACCCCCGCCGGTGCCGGGCACCACCCGCCGGTCCTTGGCGTAGACCAGCCGGTAGCCGGTCGCGTCCAGGCAGTCCTGGATCTCCACCGTGGGTGGGTCGGCGTCCAGGCTGACCGAAACGACGGTGGGATCGGAAACGAGCGTGCCGGTACGCATCGCGCCGTGCTCCTTCGCCTCACGAATTGCCAGTCGCACCCGGGTCAGCAGTGGATCCGCCACGAATCGGGCCAATGCCGGATGCGTCGGATCGCTGCGCTCGCTCGCCGCCCGGGACGCCTTCAGATAGCCGGAATAGGCGGCGAGCGCCGTCTTTCCCGCGGCCTGTTCGGCGGCGTCCGAATGGGCGGCCGGGGTGGCGTCGTGGTCCGTCCGGGGACCCGGCGTCGTCTCCCGATCGGCGCCGCAGCCGGCGCTCGCGCCCAGCACGGCAAGGCTGAGCAGGCAGCTTGTCCATCGGCGGGAATGCCGTGTGTGCAAGGCCGGGCCCTCCTCGGTGGCGGCCCGGAGCCGCCGGACGGGCGTACTCCGGGCAGGCGGAAGCGCGCCCGGATGTGCTCGTCCGGGCCTGAAGTCGCTGCCGCTGCATTTACCTGTACGGATCTTTTACAAATTCGAAACCTGATGTCTCCGGTTGGCCTCCGACGCCAATTGCTCGGGGGTTGCGTCGCACCCAAGGGGCGAGCATAGGCTGACGATCGCCGATGCAACAGAGGCAATTCATTCGAACACGTTCAGTGATGACAGGTGGTGGTGGCCGGTGGGTGTCCGGAGGGTGAAGCGACGGCCCGGCTCGGCGGCGACCGGCGGTCGGCGCGGCCGGACCGGTCCGGCGGTCGGCTGGCCGGCGGGCGGCCGTCCGGCCGGAGGAATGGGTGGCATCGGTGCCTCTGGTCCGATCCGTCCCGCTGGGATCCGGGCCGCCGAGGGGCTCCGGCCGGCCGCCGGGCGGGCGCTGCCGTCGAGGCGGGACCCGGTGATCGGCGCGCCACTTTCCGCGCCATCCGCGACTCGCCGAGCGGGTGGATCTCACTCTCCGTGCTCCAGAGTGGAACGCACCGCGACCGTCCGGTGGGCCCCGCGATGACCGGTCGGGGGCTCCGGACCGCCGGCCGGGCGGCCACCGGCGAGGGCTGCCCGCCGGTCGCCCGTCCGGTCGTACGGCTGCTGGCCGCCCTGGCGGTCGTACCGCCGCTGCGGCTGGCGGTGGCCCGGTACGCCGTACCACCGGGGTCCGTGGACCGGACCGGGTGCGCCGGCTGCGGCGCGCCGATCGGCCTGGACCGGCCGCTGCCGGCGCTCGGGCCGGCG
>NZ_JAEVHJ010000315.1:0-7720 GCF_016802855.1 Micromonospora sp. ATA51
TGCACGAACTGCGGCAGGAACGCGTAGACGGAGAACATCGAAGCGCCGTACAGCAGGGCCACCAGGTTGGTCGTCCAGACCCCGGGCAGGCGCATCATCGCATGTCGATCAGCGGGTTGGTGGAGCGGATCTCGGCGACCAGCCAGGTCGACGAGGTGCTGGCCGCCGTGGACGAGGCGGAACGGGCGGTGCGGGTGTCCGGTGCGGTTGCGGCGTAGTGATCCGGGCCGGCCGGGGTACGGGCGCCGGCGGCGCGGCAAGGGCTGGCTCTTCCTCGACTCGGCCGGCGAGCCGGTCCGCGACCCCGACGAGCTGGCCCGGCTGCGCGAGCTGGTGATCCCCCCGGCCTGGCAGGACGTCTGGATCTCGCCGTACCCGAACGGGCACATCCAGGCCACCGGCGTCGACGCGGCCGGGCGCAAGCAGTACCTCTACCATCCGATGTGGCGCCAGAAGCGGGACGAGGCTAAGTTCGACCACGTGCTGGAGGTGGCGCGCCGGCTGCCCGACCTGCGCGACCGGGTCGACCACGACCTGGCGTCGCGCGGGCTGCGGCGCGAGCGGGTGCTCGCCACCGTGGCTCGGCTGCTCGACATGGGCATGTTCCGGGTGGGCAGCGACCAGTACGCGACCGGCGACGACCCGACCTTCGGCGTGTCCACCCTGCGCCCCGAACACGCCCGGTCCCGGCGGGGGTGCGTGGTCTTCGAGTTCCCGGCCAAGGGCGGCATCGACCAGGTGCGCCGGATCGAGGACCCGGAGCTGTGCCGGGTGCTGACCAACCTGCGCCGGCGACGGCGGGCGGAGGAACGGCTCTTCGGCTACTGGGACGGCCGGAGCTGGCGCGACGTGCGCAGCGACGAGGTCAACGACTACCTCCGCGACGCCAGCGGCGGGGAGATGACCGCGAAGGACTTCCGTACCTGGCACGCGACGGTGCTGGCGGCGACGGAGCTGGCCACGGCCGGCCGGCAGCGTTCGGCGACCGCCCGGAAGCGGGCCGTCGCGGCGGTGATGCGTTCCGTCGCCGACCTGCTGGGCAACACCCCGACCGTGGCCCGTACGTCCTACGTGGACCCGCGCGTGGTGGACCTGTACCACGACGGGGTGGTGGCGCCGGTCGAGCCCGAGATGCCCCGCGGCGACGTGGAGAAGCTGGTGCTGGCGCTGCTGGAGGAGGCCTGACCGACCGACCCCGTCGTCAGTCCTGGGGGGAAGTACGACGGGGTCGGAGTCGGCCGGTCCGGTGGCCCTGCCGGTGCGAGCGGAAGCCCTCGGCACCGGGCGGCCGCCCGCGACGGACCGTCGCGGGCGCCTCGCCCCGGCCCCCCGTTACCAGTGGGCCGTGCCGGTCTCCCGGCTGACGGCCCGCCATCAGTATTTCCGCCCGGGGTTGACGATGGACGCCGCGATGTTGACGATCCGTGCCGAGGTCGCGGCCGGTGCCGTCAGTCGTTGAGCACGCGGGAGAGCCGGTCCCGGAAGCGGCGCTCCGAGTCGCTGACCACGTCGCCGCCGAGGCCCAGCAGGCCGCCGCTGGGCGCCGCGGTCACCACCTGCTCGGCGATCTCCACCAGCCAGTGCTTGTACGCCCCGGCCTGACCCTCGTCCACCCGGGCGGCCAGCAGGGCCGCCGCCTGGCCGGCCCGGGCCAGCACGTCGTCGATCATCGCCTGCGGGTCGGCCGGCTCGATGACCGGCAGTTCCTCGCCGGCCTCCGGGTCGCCCACCCGGGCGACGATCTCGCCGGCGACCGCGGCCACCAGCGGGCTGGCCGACTCGCGCCCGGCGGCGATGCCCTCCAGCCCGGCCGCGTTCTCGGCCATGGTGCGCTTGGTGCCGTCCGACTCGGCCGCGCTCGCCGCGGTCAGCACCGACTGCGGCAGGCCGACCAGCAGCCCCCACTCCTCGTCGGAGAATCCGAACCCGGTGTACGCCGGCTGCTCGATCACGAGTGAGCCCCTCTCGCCCTGGTCATCGTCGTCAGTGGTGCCGGGCGCCATGCCGGCGCCCGGGTCAGGCTAGTGCAGCGTCAGCAGGCCCTGTTCGGACACCACGCGCACGGACAACGTCTTGTACCCCACTTCGTCGAAGAGCACCGTCATCCGGTCCTCCTCGTAGCTGAGCACCAGACCGGCACCCCACTCCGGGTGCCGGACCTGGCTGTGCACCGGGAACGGCCCGCTCGCCCCGTCGTCGGCGACGCTGGTGCCGGCGTGGCAGTTGTCGCAGTGCCCGCAGACCTTGCTCATCTGCTCGCCGAAGTACGCCAGCAGCGCCTGCCCCCGGCACCCGGTGGTCTCGGCGAAGGCCCGCATCATGTCGGTACGCGACCGGGTGACCGTCTGCTGCCGTTCCGCCTCGGCCAGCGCAGCCGCCGCGGCGTCGACCGGCTTCGGGGCGTAACGCGGCGCGCCGAGCCGCTGCCGGGCACGCGGCTCCACGGCCCCGACCTGCTCCAGCAGGGAGAGGTACTGGCCGAGCTTGCGCGGGCCCAGGCCGGTCAGCTCGCGCAGCTCCTTCTTGGTCCGGGCCTGCTTGCGCAGCACCGCGGCGAGGTCCCGCAGCTCGGTGGAGTCCGGCAGGCCGCCGCTGAAGTAGCGCTGCAGCCCGACGTCCTCGGCGCGCCAGAGCAGCAGCACCCGGCCCGGCTCACCGTCCCGGCCGGCGCGGCCGATCTCCTGGAAGTAGCTGTCCGGGGAGTCGGGCAGCGCCATGTGCACCACCCAGGCGATGTTCGGCTTGTCGATGCCCATGCCGAAGGCGGACGTCGCCACCATGATCGGCACCTGGTCGGCGAGGAACGCCTCGTGCAGCTCGTTGCGGGCGGTGGTGGGCATCCCACCGTGGTAGTACTGCGCCGGGAACCCGGCGTCGGTGAGCCGCTGGGCCAGTTCCTCGGCCGCCCGCCGGGTGGGCACGTAGCTGATGCCCGGGCGCTTGTCGTCGCTGAGCAGCGCGACCAGCCGCCGCCAGCGGTAGTCGTCGGTGGGGCAGTGCGCCACCTCGAGGAAGAGGTTGGGCCGGTCCAGCCCGGAGACCACCACCTCGGGGTCGCGCAGCCGCAGCCGGGCGATGATGTCGTCGCGTACCGGCGGGGAGGCGGTGGCGGTGAGCGCGACCACCGGCGGTCGGCCGAGGCCGTCGATCAGGTGACCCAGCGCCAGGTAGTCGGGGCGGAAGTCGTGTCCCCAGGCCGAGATGCAGTGCGCCTCGTCGACCGCCACGAGCGCCGGGTTCAGCGACCGGACCTCGGCCATCCGGTCCGGGTCGCTGAGCGCCTCCGGGGTGATGAAGAGGAACTCGGCGCGCCCCTCCCGGACCTCGGCGATCGCCTCGGCCTGCTGGGCCGCGCTCTCGTCCGAGCTGATCCGGACGGCGCGCAGCTCGGGGCGCTGCCGCTCGTTGAGCGCCGCGATCTGGTCCTGCTGGAGGGCCAGCAGCGGGGAGACGACCACGGTGGGTCCGGGGATCAGGCTGGCCGGGATCTGGTAGATAGCCGACTTGCCGGCGCCGGTCGGCAGGACCACCAGGGCATCGCGTCGCTTCATCACCGCGCGCATCACGGCCAGTTGGTTGGGCCGGAGCGTGGTCCAGCCGAAGAGGCTCCGCGCCGCGCGGCGCAACGTCGTCGAGTGCGTGGTCAGCTTCATCGGTGGCCGGAGGTACCCGGGCGGGCAGCGGGCGAAACCGGACCGTGCCGGCGCGGCGGCCCGTCCGCCGTCCTCCGGGCGTTGACGGCGCGCCGCGGCTCGTTCATCATGAACATGCGTTCATGAACGAGCGATCATAAAGGGGGAAGCATGGAGACCGTCGTCAACACCGGACAGGCGGAGGCGTGGAACGGCTACGAGGGCCGGCACTGGGCCGAACACCAGGCCCGCTACCGGTGAACAGCGGGTTCAACGACGCCGTGCTGGCCGCCGTCCGGCCCGGCGACCGGATCCTGGACATCGGCTGCGGCAACGGGCAGCTGACCCGGTTCGCCGCCCGCCGCTCCAGCGACGGGCACGCCGTCGGGGTCGACCTCTCCGCCCCCATGCTCGACCGCGCCCGGGAGTCCGCCGCTGAGGAGGGCGTGGCGAACGTCGAGTTCCTCCGCGCCGACGCGCAGGCGTACCCGTTTCCCGCCGCCGGCTTCGACGTGGCGCTGAGCCGCTTCGGGGTGATGTTCTTCGCCGACCCGGTCGCCGCGTTCGCCAACATCGGCCGCGCGCTGCGCCCCGGGGGCCGGCTCGCCTTCGTCAGCCTCGACGGCTTCCGCCACGGTGACCTGGGTGCGGTGCTCGGCGCCCTCGCCGCCCACCTGCCGCCACCGGGGACCGACGGCACCGGCGTCGCCGAGCCGCTCTCCCTGGCCGACCCGGCGGTTGTCCAGCGGGTGCTCACCGAGGCCGGCTTCGCCGGGGTCGACTGCGTCCGGGTGGAGGCGCAGGAGGTGTGGGGGCGGGACGCCGCCGACGCGGCCGGGTTCCTGGCCGGCTGGGGGCCGATCCGGCACCAGCTCGGCCGGGTCGACGCGGCCACGGCGGACCGGGCCCGCGCGGCCGTGCTCGAGGCGCTGCTGCCGTACCAGCAGCGCGACGCCGTACGCCTGCGCGGCACCGCCTGGCTGGTCACCGCCCACCGGCCGGACTGACGGCCCGCCCGGGCGCCGAGCCTAGGATGCGGGGTGATGTCACCGAGGAGAGCGGCCGCGCTGCGCGGCGGCGACCAGAGCCTGCGCGAGCACCTGATCGCTGCCGCCGTACGGCTCATCGCCCGACGAGGCTCGGCCGGGCTGACCGTCCGCGACATCGCCCGCGAGGCAGCGGTCGCCGACGGCGTGCTCTACAACCACTTCGCCGACAAGGAGGAGTTGCTGGCGCACGCCCTGCACGCGCACGTGCGGGCGGTGGAGGCCGCGCAGGAGGGGGAGCCCCCCCGACCGGGCGAGCGGACGGTCGAGGCGAACCTGCGGGCGTACCTGGAACGGGCCCTGGCGGTGCATGCGGCGATCCTGCCGGCGTTCGCCGGTCTGTCCACCCAGCCGAAGGTCCTCGCCCGCCTCGCCGAGCTGCCCAACCCGCTGGCGGGCGGGCACGGTCTCCGGTCCGAGCTGGCCGGGTACGTCCGTGGCGAGCAGGGGCTCGGCCGGGTGGCCCCGGCGGCCAGTCCCGAGGCGGTGGCCACGCTCGTCGTCGGGGTCTGCCACGACCTGGTCCTCGGCCACCTTCTCGACCCCACGTCAGCGCCGCCCGAGCCCTCGCCCGGGCTGGTCGCCGAGCTGGTCGCCACGCTTGTGCACGGCATCGCCCGGCCCGCCGACGGCTGACCGGGGGAGCCGGGTCACCGCAGCCGGGGCAGCACCTCGCGCTGGTAGAGGTCGAACAGGCCCTGCCAGTGCGGGCCGGTGTTGGCCACGTAGACCTCGTCGAAGCCGGCCTTGGCGTACTTGTCGATCATCTCCAGGTGGGCGTCGGCGCTGTTGCCGCAGACGAACGAGTCCTTCATCATCTCCGGCTTCACCAGCTGGGCGGCCTGCTGGAAGTGGCGCGGCGAGGGGAGCACCTGGGACAGCTCGCCCGGCACCCCGGCGTTCGGCCACCGCTCGTACGCGATTCGCGCGCCGGCGTCCTCGCTGTCGGCGTACGCCGCCTTGAAGCCGGCCTGGCACGGCTTGTCGCCGCCACCGTTGTCCCGGAACCGGCGGACCAGGTCCGCGTCGGGCATGGTGCTGATGTAGCCGTCGCCGATCCGGGCCGCCAGGTCGATGGCCTTGGGGCCGAAGCCGGAGACGTAGACCGGCGGTGGCGTGTCCGGCAGCGTGTAGATCCGGGCGTGCTCGACGGTGTAGTGCCTGCCGCGGTGGTTGACGAACCGGCCCCGCCACAGCTCCCGCATCACCCCGACCGCTTCCTCCAGCATCTCCAGCCGGACGTCGGTTTGCGGCCAGGCGTCGCCGAAGATGTGCTCGTTGAGGGCCTCACCGGTGCCGACGCCGAGCACGAACCGGCCGTCGTGCATGACCGCGCTGGTCGCCGCCGCCTGGGCGACCACGGCCGGGTGGATCCGGACGGTCGGGCAGGTGACCGCCGTGGTGACGGGCAGCCCGCAGACCTGGCTGAGCGCGCCGATGGTCGACCAGACGAAGGGGCTCTGGCCCTGCGCGTCCACCCACGGATGGTAGTGGTCGGAGATCCACAGGGCCTCGAAGCCCGCCCGCTCGGCGCCGCGCGCCTGCTCCAGCAGCTCCGCCGGGGTGTACTCCTCGCTGGACAGAAAGTAGCCGATCCTCATCGCTCCCCCTCGCTGTTCGCGGTGCCGGGCGCACCGGATGGTCAACGAGTGCCGTACCCGGAGTGGGTGTCGGCCGAACCGGCGGAGCCGGGTGGGTCAGCGGCGGAACATCGCCCGGATTGCGAGCAGCAGAAACAGGCCGCCGACCACCAGGCCGAGCAGCCGTACGCCGGGGACGTCCGCGGCGCTGGTGGCGTCGGCGAGCAGCGCGGGGTGCATGGGTCGCACTCTCCCACCCCGTGCCGGGAACCGCCAGGCGGTAACAGTAAGGTTTATTGACTATTTCGGAGCCCGGTGTGACCATGGCAGCACCCGCCGGGGCGGCGGGGACGGTGGGGAAGACGGGGGTACGACAGCGCATGAACGAGCGGACCGTGGGGGCGACCGGAGACCTGGCGGGCCTTGCCGCCGCCGTCCTGCAACCCGGATTCGTGGGCACCACCCCGCCACCGTGGGTGTGCCGGTGGCTCGGCGAGGGCCTCGGCTCGGTGGTCCTCTTCGCTCGCAACATCGTCGACCCCGGGCAGCTCGCCACGCTCACCGCGACGCTGCGCGCCGAGCGTCCGGACGTCATCGTGGCCATCGACGAGGAGGCCGGCGACGTCACCCGGATCGAGTCCGCCCGGGGCAGCTCCCGGCCCGGCAACTTCGCCCTCGGCGCGGTCGACGACCCGACGCTGACCGAGGAGGTGGCCCACGACCTCGGCGCCGAGCTGGCCGCCCTCGGGATCACCCTCAACTACGCCCCGGACGCCGACGTCAACTCCAACCCGGCGAACCCGGTCATCGGCGTCCGCTCGTTCGGCGCCGCCGCCGACCTGGTCGCCCGGCACACCGCCGCCTGGGTCCGCGGGCTCCAGGCCGGCGGCGTGGCGGCCTGCGCCAAACACTTCCCGGGGCACGGCGACACCCGGGTCGACTCGCACCACGACCTGCCCCGCATCGGCGGGGACCGGGCCCACCTCGAGGCCGTCGAGCTGGCGCCGTTCCGGGCCGCCGTGGCCGCCGGGGTGCAGGCGGTGATGACCGGGCACCTGCTGGTGCCCGCGCTCGACCCGGAGCTGCCGGCCACCCTCAGCCCGCGCATCCTCGGCGGGCTGCTCCGCGAGGAACTGGGATTCCACGGCGCGGTGGTCACCGACGCGGTGGAGATGCGGGCCGTGGCCGACCGGTACGGCTTCGCCGGCGCCGCGGTACGCGCGCTCGCCGCCGGCGCGGACGCGATCTGCGTGGGCGGGGAGCGGGCCACCGAGGCGGACGCCCGGGAGCTGCGCGACGCCATCGTCGCCGCGGTGGTGCCGGATCGGGGGGAGACGGGCCGGGGAGAGACCGGTAGGGGCGGCCGACCTGAGGCCGACCGGGCCCTCCCGACGGTCCGGACGATCCGGGGGTCGCGGACCGCGCGGCCCCTCGGGTATCGTCCGTTCGTTCAGTCGGAGAT